>NZ_PZJK01000010.1:0-167843 GCF_003206675.1 Salinicola sp. RZ23 | reverse complement strand
GCGTGAGATATCCGCCGAAAAGGCGCATTTGTGCCCAATGAATGACATGAAACTTGTCGCCGCGATAATGCTGTTGCCTCACCGAACGCCTAGAGATGTATCGGCCCACCGTTTTCGCCCCCTTCGCCGCGATCCCAGTGCCGCAGCAGCGTCTCGACGAAGCGCTCCGCGGCCGGTGATAGCGCGCTGTCGCGGCGGCGCACCATCCCCAGCGTGCGTTTGACCAGTGGTTCGACCAGCGGGCGCTGCACCAGCAGCGGGTGCTCGTCGTCCGGCATCGAGAGCCGCGGCACCGCGGCCACGCCGAGGCCTGCTTCCACCATCCCCAGCGAGGTCGACAGATGCTGGACCTCGTAGAACCAGGTCGGGCGCTGGGTCAGCGACGACAGCTCGTGGTCGAGCAGCATCCGGTTGCCGCTCATCCGGCCCACGCCGATCAGCTTGTGCTCGCTCAGCTCGCTCCAGGTCACCTGCGCTTGGGCGGCGAGCGGGTGGTCGTGGCGGCACACCAGCACGAACGGCTCGACCACCAGTGGCGTGAAGCGAATGTCCGGGTGGTGCCCGCTGAGCATGTTGATGCCGAACTCGGCCTCGCCGCTGAGCACGGCACCGAGACCGTCATTGGCGCTGAGATCGAGCAGGCGAATGCGGATGTTGGGGTAGCGGGCGTTGTACTCGCGGATCACCGCGGGCAGGAAGTAGAACGCCGCGGTGGGAATGCAGGCGAGGGTGATCTGGCCGATGCGGTTCTCCGCCAGGGCGCGAATGTTGAACAGGGCGTGGTCGAACTCATCGAGCAGACGCTTGGCCTGGGGGAAGAAGTCGCGGCCCACGGTGGTCAGGCTCACCTTGCGCGTGGTGCGCGCCAGCAGCGGGGTGCCGAGTATCGCCTCGAGCTTCTGGATGCGTCGGCTCAGCGCCGGCTGCGACAGGTTGAGCGCCTCGGCGGCGGCCTGGAAGCTCTCCAGCTCGGCGACCTTGAGGAAGGCCTGGATCTGCTGAATCTCATAGTTCATTAGTCGAATGCCTCGCTGTCACCAGGATCGCTTTCAGCGCCCGGTGCCAGTATTTTTCCATTATTTATCAAACGGTTATATAGATTTTTTTAATTGATGCGCAATATGCATTAATGTCCACGATAATGGCATTGGAATGGCGATTTCAAGCATGCGAGCTTCCCCGTCACTTGTCGGCCACGACGGCCGTCACGGGAAAGGAAACACGTCATGCGAGCCATACCCTGCGTCCTGATGCGCGGCGGCACCTCCAAGGGGCCGGTCTTTCTGGGACGCGATCTGCCCAGCGATCCCGCGCAACGCGATGAGCTACTGCTGACCCTGATGGGGTCGGGCAACGAACTCGAAGTCGACGGCATCGGTGGCGGTTATCCGCAGACCAGCAAGGTCGCCATCGTCACTCCCTCCGCCGAGCCTGGGGTCGACGTCGACTATCTCTTCGTTCAGGTGATGGTCGAGCAGCGCCGGGTGGATACCTCTCCCAACTGCGGCAACATGCTCAGCGCCGTGGGGCCCTTCGCCATCGAGCAGGGCCTGGTCGCCGCGACGGGGGACGTCACCCGGCTGACCATCCGCAATCTCAATACCGGCAGCTTGATCGATGCCGAGATCTGCACGCCGGGTGGGCAGGTGACCTACGTCGGCGATACCCGGATCGACGGCGTGCCCGGCAGTGCCGCGCCGGTGCTGCTGGAGTTCCGCAACGTGGTGGGGGCCAAGACCGGCAAGCTCTACCCCACGGGTAAGCCGGTGGAGACGATCGACGGGCTCGAGGTGAGCTGTATCGATGCCGCCATGCCGATGGTGCTGATACGCGCCGCCGATCTCGGCAAGCGCGGCGACGAAACGCCCCAGGCGCTGGATGGCGACCACGAGCTGCTGGCGCGGCTGGAGTCGATTCGTCTCAAGGCCGGCGCTGCCATGGGCCTGGGTGACGTGCGCGAGCGCGTGATTCCCAAACCGGTATTGATCAGCGCACCAACGGCCGGCGGCACCCTGTGCGTGCGCTATTTCATGCCACAGCGCTGCCATCGGGCGCTGGCGATCACCGGCGCGGTTGGGCTGGCGGTGGCCTGCGCCGATGGCCGTGGCCTGGTCGGGGAGCTCGCCGGCGCGCCGGACGCGGACGGCTTGCTCGAGTTCGAGCACCCCAGTGGCCGGCTCGGTGTGATCTCGCGCTGGCCGACGGGGCAGGCGTGGCCGAGCTGTTCGCTGATCCGCACCGCGCGGCGGCTCTTCAGCGGCAGCGTCTACGTGCCTGAGAGGGTATCCAGCGAGGCCGATGAGGCGGTCGGCTGAACATGGCGCCAGGCCATGCCTGAAAAGGACCGCGCTTGACCATAGGGCGTTAACAATCGGCTCACTGAACAACGTTCAGAACGTCCGAAGGGCGAGCGGAGCGAGTCACATGCTCATTGGCACCCCGTAAACATCGCTCTTTCGCCAATTTTCGCCTGGTCGGGTCTTCGCTTTTCAGATCAAAACCTAGCCGACGGTATGACGACATAACAGCCATAACAGCCATAACAGCAACAACAGTAACCAGGAGAAGTGCCATGCACGCCAAGCGCACACAGACTTTTTTCCCCCGCGTCGGCCGCCGCTGCGTCCTCGCGCTGGCCGCGGCGCTGCTGCCGCTGGGGGCGCAGGCCGCGGAGTCCGCGACGGTGCCCGATACGCTCGAGTGGACCGTTCCCTTCGGGGTCGGTGGCGGTACCGACGTCTGGGCACGTTTCATGTCGCACTGGATGGGTGAGGCGCTGCCTTCGCATCCCACCATCGTGATCGACAACGTGCCCGGCGGCGGCTCCATCACCGGGACCAACCTGTTCTACGCCCGTGCCGACGACGACGGCTCGCAGATGCTGGTGACCTCGGCTTCGACCCAGTTCCCGGCCATGCTCGACGACCCGCGGGTACGTTACGACTACGCCAAGTGGACGCCGATCATCGCTGCCCCCACCGGCGGCGTGGTCTACGCCCAGCCGGGCTACGGCAAGGATACGGATACGATTCTCGCCGCGCTGCGCGAGTCGCCGACCAAGTTTGCCATGCAGACCCCCACCGGACTGGAGATGCCGGTACTGCTGGCTTTCGACCTGCTGGGACTGAAAGTGGAGCCGGTCTTCGGCATGCGCAGCCGGGGCGAAGGCCGGCTGGCGTTTGAGCGCGGCGAGGCGGGGGTCGACTTCCAGACCACTTCGGCCTACTTCAGCAATGTCGCCCCGCTGGTCGAGGCGGGCAAGGCAGTGCCGCTGTTCTCGCTCGGGGTGATGAACGCCGACAACGTCATCGAGCGTGATCCCGCTTTCCCCGATCTGCCCACCTTCTCCGAACTCTACCTGGCGCAGCCCGGCCATAGCCGCGATGACACCGCCTATCAGGTGTTCCACAAGTTCTTCGCCTCCGGCTATGCCCTGCAGAAGCTGCTGCTGGTGCCCAAGGACACCCCGCCGGCGCTGATCAAAGCCTATCGCCAGGCCGCGGCGACACTGCCCAAGCGCGAGGACTTTCTGACCGCAGCACGCAATCAGGTCGGCCCCTACACGCCGGTGGTGGGCGAGGTCGCGGCCAAGCAGCTGGAATCCGCCATGCAGCTCAGCGACGCGCGCCGCCAGTGGGTGATCGACTGGCTCAAGTCGCGCTACGGCGTACGCGTTGCCACGCGCTGATCAAGGGCCGGCGCCGACGCCGGCCAAGGAGACAGAACGATGATCGATGCGTTGATGACGAGCCTGGGCGAGGTGTTCAGCGGCGCCCATCTGCTCTACATGGGGTTCGGCGTGCTGGTGGGGCTGCTGGTCGGGATCATCCCCGGCCTGGGCGGTATCGCCGGCATGGCACTGCTGCTGCCGTTTCTCTACGGCATGTCGCCGGGCCTGGCACTGGGTATGCTGATGGGCATGGTGGCGGTGATCCCCACCGGCGATACCTTTACCTCGGTGCTGCTGGGGATACCCGGTTCGAGCGCCTCCCAGGCCACGGTGATGGATGGATTTCCGCTGGCCAAGAAAGGGCAGGCGGCACGGGCCCTGGCCAGTGCCTTTCTCTCATCGCTGTGCGGTGGCGTGATCGGGGCGGTGGTGCTGACCGGCTTCATTCTGGTCGCCCGGCCGCTGGTGCTGGCGTTCTCGTCGGCGGAGCTGTTCGTGCTCACGCTGCTGGGCCTGGCGATGGTCGCGGTGCTCTCCGGCGAGAGCCAGTTCAAGGGCATGGCGGCGTGTGGTCTGGGGCTGCTGCTCGGAGCGATCGGCACCGCGCCGGCGACGGGTGAGTTCCGACTCAATCTGGATGTGGGCTATCTCTACGACGGCGTGCCGCTGATCGTGGTGGGCCTGGCGATCTTTGCCCTGCCGGAGATCATCGACCTGCTGATCCAGCGCGGCAGCATTGCCCGCGAGCGCACGTCGCTGGGGCATGGCTGGCGCCAGGGGATCCGCGACGTGGTCGACAACCGCGGGCTGGTGGCCAAGTGCGCCGGTATGGGTAGCATCATCGGTACCATCCCGGGGCTGGCGGGCTCGGTGGTCGACTGGCTGACCTACGCTTTCGCCTCACGGACGGCGAAGGGCGAGAAGCACTTCGGCCAGGGCGATATCCGCGGCGTGATCGCGCCGGAGTCGGCCAACAACGCCTGTGCCTGCGGGGCGATGGTGCCCACGCTGCTGTTCGGCGTGCCGGGGTCGGGGACCGCGGCGATCTTCCTCGGTGGCCTGCTGCTGCTCGGCCTGGAGCCGGGTGTGAGCATGATCTCCACCCATCTCGACCTGACCTACACCATCATCTGGTCGCTGGCGCTGGCCAATATCCTGGGGGCGGCGCTGTGCCTGGTGCTGGCACGTCCGGTGGCGCAACTGACGCGAATTCCGTTCGTGCTGCTGGCGCCGGTCATCACCACGCTGATCCTGTTCGCCGCCTATCAGGCCACGCGCTCGCTGGGCGACTGGTACACGCTGCTGGCGGTGGGCGCTGTCGGGGTGCTGTTCAAGCGTGCCGGCTGGTCGCGACCGGCGTTCCTGATCGGTTTCGTGCTGGCACCGGGGGCAGAGACCTACTTCTATCAGAGCGTGCAGTTCCAGGGCATGTCGGCGTTCCTGCGTCCCGGCGTGCTGATCATCCTGGGCATGATCGCACTGGCGCTGCTGCTGCCGCTGTTCAAGCGGCTCCTGCGTCGGCGCCAACCGCTGGCGGTGGGCGCCGACGTCAGTTCGCCCCAGCAACCGCCTGCGGTGCCTACCTTCGGGCGCGTCGACACGCTGCTGGTGGTGGGGCTTCTGCTGCTGGCCGCGGCGTCCTGGTACGACATCAGCGGGCTCTCCTTCCTCGGCGGTATCTTCCCGCGCCTGGCGATCACGATCATGGCCGCGGGGGCGGCGCTGAGCGCCCTGGAAGCGTGGCGCCGCGGCGCGCGCTGGGAGGCGCAGCCGCTGGGCGAGCCGCTACTGTGGTTGGTAGGGCTCCTGGGGCTGGTGGTGGCGGCGTCGCTGCTCGGCTTCGTCAGTGCCGCGACGCTGATGGCCTTTGCGTTCCTGCGCGGTGTGGCCAAGGCGCGCTGGTCGACGGCGCTGGCGATCGCTGCCGGTATCGCCGCCTTCCTGCTCGGGATGCAGGCGTTGCTCAACCTGCACTACCCCAGCGGCTGGCTGGATGCGCTGATCGGTCTCTGAGCGCTCGCGCCACAGCGGTGATCCAAGGCGCCTCCCCGAGCGGGGAGGCGCCTTTTTTTGACCTCAGGCCCCGCCATGGTTGGTGTCCAGCGTGGTGGGAGCCGGTGTGCTCGGGCGGCAGGCAGTGCAGCGGGGGTGCGGTTGAAAGTCGCAGCATAACGCCGTATTTTAATTGAACGGTCAATCAATAAAAACATGTGACGTCTACCTGGTAGTCATCGTCGATCCACGCCGCGCGCTCCTGTGCCTCGCCAACGACTGTCTGACATAGGTCGTGGATACGCTCGACTGCCGCTGTACTCCTACAACGACGAGGATCGCTCATGCATCCACAACACACCGACGACGCCAGCCGCGACCGCCTCAATCCGGTAGTGTTCTACGGCTCGGCCATCGGGATCGTACTGTTCGCGCTCTGGACCATGCTCTTCACCGAATCGGCCGGGGGGGTGATCAACGCCATCCTGGGGTGGATCTCCGAGAGCTTCGGTTGGTACTACTTTCTGGCCGTGGTGATCTATCTGGTCTTCGTGATCGTGATCGGGGTATCGCGCTTCGGCAAGATCAAGCTAGGGCCGGAGCACGCCAAGCCCGACTTCAACATGGTCTCCTGGGCCGCCATGCTGTTCTCCGCCGGTATCGGTATCGATCTGCTTTTCTTCTGCATTGCCGAGCCGGTGACCCAATTCCTGGCGCCACCCGACGGCGAGGCGGGCACGGTGCAGGCGGCGCGCCACGCCATGGAGATCACCTTCCTGCACTGGGGACTCTCCGGTTGGGGGATCTACACGCTGGTGGGCATGTCGCTGGCGTTCTTCAGTTATCGCCACAATCTGCCGCTGACCATCCGCAGTGCGCTCTATCCGATCTTCGGCAAGCGCATCGACGGCCCCATCGGGCATAGCGTGGATATCGCCGCGGTGCTGGGCACGGTGTTCGGGATCGCCACCAGCCTGGGGATCGGCGTGATCCAGCTCAACTTCGGCCTCAACTACATGTTCAACGTGCCGGAGAATACGCTGGTGCAGGCCGCGCTGGTGGTCATGATCGTATTCTTCGCCACGGTCTCGGCGGCGACCGGGGTGGAGAAGGGCATCCGGCGGCTCTCCGAGTTCAACATGCTGCTGGCGCTGGCACTGCTGCTGTTCGTGCTGTTCAGCGGCAAGACGCTGTTTCTGCTCAATGCGCTGGTGCTCAACGTCGGCGACTACTTCTCCCATTTCATCGATCTGTCGATGAACACCTACGCCTTCGCGCCGCCGACCGACTGGCTCAATGCGTGGACACTGTTCTTCTGGGCCTGGTGGATCGCCTGGGGCCCGTTCGTGGGGCTGTTCCTGGCGCGTATCTCGCGCGGGCGCACCATCCGTGAGTTCGTCGCCGGTACGCTGATCCTGCCGCTGGCGTTCATGATGGCGTGGATGTCGATCATGGGTAACAGCGCCATCGACATGGTGATGAATGGCGCCAGCGCTTTCGGCGATACGGCGATGAACACACCGGCCTCGTCGATCTATCTGTTCCTCGAGTCGCTGCCATGGACCGGGCTGACCACCATCGTCACCACCATTCTGGCGATCGTGTTCTTCGTCACCTCCGGGGACTCGGGCGCGCTGGTGCTGTCGAACTTCACCTCGCGGCTCAAGGACGTCAACAGCGACGCACCGATCTGGATGCGTATCCTGTGGGCGGCGGTGATCGGCGTGCTGACCCTGGCACTGCTGATGGCCGGCGGGCTCTCGGCGCTGCAGAGCGCGGTGGTGATCACCGGGCTGCCGTTCTCGATCGTGCTGTTCTTCATGATGGCCGGTCTGCTCAAGGCGCTGCGCGTCGAGGGCTACAAGGAGGACAGTCTGCGCGCCAGCCTCTCCGGGCATCTCTCCGGGCGCACCCAGGCGGGCGGGCGCAATCCGCGTAGCTTGCACCAGCGTCTGGGGCGGGCGATGAGCTTCCCCGGGGCCAAGCAGGCGCGCCGCTTCCTCGACGAGACCGTACATCCGGCGATGGAAGCGGTCAGCGAGGGGCTGCGCCAGCAGGGCGTCGGCGTCGAGCTGCTGGAGGTCAAGGGTGAAGATCCGCACCTGGCGCTGAATGTCTCCCTGGGGGACGAGCAGAACTTCACCTACCAGGTCTGGACGCGCCAGTTCGCCACGCCGTCGTTCGCGCGGCGCGCGCCGCAGGGCCAAGCCCGCTACTACCGCCTGGAGGTCTACCTGCTGGAGGGGAGTCAGGGTTACGACCTGATGGGCTACACCCAGGAGCAGGTGATCGAGGATATTCTCGACCAGTACGAGCGCCATCTCCACTTCCTGCACATGAGCCGCGAGGCGCCGGGCAGCGTGACCATGCCCGACAGCCCCGAGCAGCCTCCGGCTTGAACCGACACGGCCGCCACCTTTAGGCAAAGGGTGGTGGCCGTTGTCTCTGGGCGCCTCACACGGCGGCTCGCCGTGTAGCGCCGGGTTGCGTTGACCGCGGGGAGGGCGGGCGTTGAAAGTCGCCCTGGCCGGTATGCCCCGAGTCGACTTAACTCAAGGCAAGATCGCAGCGGCCCGCGAGGGACAGCGGGAGCAGCGTGCTGCGTTCGATGGCTCGTCGTCGCCCATGAAACACGCTGGGCGCGATGGGTCGGACGTCATTTCGACACCGGATGGACACCGTATGCACACACAAAACGATAATAACGCACCAGCCAGGGACCGACTCAATCCTGTCGTGTTCTACGGCTCGGTGATCGGCATCGTCGCCTTCTCGATCTGGGCGATGGTCGCTACCCAGCAGGCCAATGAGATCATCAATGCGCTGCTGGGATGGATCTCCAACACCTTCGGTTGGTACTACTTCCTGACCGTCGTCATCTATCTCGCTTTCGTGATCTTCCTGGGCGTCTCGCGCTTCGGCAAGATCCGCCTCGGGCCCGAGCATGCCAGGCCTGACTTCAACATCTTCTCGTGGTCGGCGATGCTGTTCTCCGCCGGCATCGGTATCGGGGTGATCTTCTTCGCCCTGGCCGAGCCGCTGACCCAGTTCTACCAGTCGCCGCAGGTGCCCAGCGACCAGGTGATGGCAGCGCGCCACGCCATGGAGCTGACCTTTCTGCACTGGGGCATCTCGGGCTGGGGCATCTATACCCTGGTGGGGATGTCGCTGGCGTTCTTCAGCTACCGCCACAACCTGCCGCTGACCATCTCGAGCGCGCTCTATCCGATCTTCGGCAAGAAGATCTATGGCCCGATCGGCCATGCGGTGGATATCGCCGCGGTACTGGGCACGGTGTTCGGGATCGCCGCCAGCCTGGGGATCGGCGTGATCCAGCTCAACTACGGCCTGGACTTCATGTTCGGCATCACCGAGAGCGTCTGGACCCAGACCGTTCTGGTGCTGATGATCGTGCTGTTCGCCACCATCTCCGCGATCACCGGGGTGGAGAAGGGCATCCGGCGGCTGTCGGAGTTCAACATTCTGCTGGCGGTCGCGCTGCTGCTGTTCGTGCTCTTCGCCGGCAAGACCATCTTCCTGCTCAATGCGCTGGTGATGAACGTCGGCGACTATCTCTCCGACTTCGTCTCGCTGTCGTTCAATACCTACGCCTTCGACCGCCCGACCGAGTGGCTCAACGCCTGGACGATCTTCTTCTGGGCCTGGTGGATCGCCTGGGGTCCGTTCGTGGGGCTGTTCCTGGCGCGTATCTCGCGTGGGCGTACCATCCGCACCTTCGTCGCCGGCACCCTGACCCTGCCGATCGCCTTCATGATGATCTGGATGTCGATTCTGGGTAACAGCGCGCTGGACATGGCGATGAACGGCGCTCACGACTTCGGCCAGCAGGTGATGAACAACCCGCCGGCGGGCATCTACCTGTTCCTGCAGGCTTACCCGTGGCCGGTGTTCACCACCATCGCGGTGAGCGTGCTGGCGATCGTGTTCTTCGTCACCTCGGGGGACTCGGGCGCCCTGGTGCTGTCGAACTTCACCTCGATCCTCAAGGACGTCAACAGCGATGCCCCGATCTGGATGCGTATCCTGTGGTCGGCGGTGATCGGTGTACTGACCCTGTCGCTGCTGCTCGCCGGGGGGCTGAGCACGCTGCAGAGTGCGGTGGTGATTACCGGGTTGCCGTTCTCGGTCGTGCTCTTCTTCATGATGGCCGGGCTCTACCGGGCGCTGAAGGTGGAGGCGTTCAAGGAGGATAGCCACCGGCTCAGCCTCTCGGGGTCGCTCTCCGGGCGCATGTCCACTGGCGGCCGCGGTGCAGGCTACGACTGGCGCAAGCGGCTCAAGCGGGCGATGTCCTTCCCCACCCGAGACGAGGCGTGTCAGTTCCTCGAGCAGACCGGACGTCCGGCGATGGAGGCAGTACGCGACGAGCTCGAAGGCCAGGGCGTGAAGGTGCAGATCAGCGAGGGCACGCAGAACGACGACGACTATCTGTCGCTCTACGTCGACCTCGGCAGCGAGCAGAACTTCACCTATCAGATCTGGACGCATCCGTTCGCCACCCCCTCGTTCGCCATGCGCACGCCGCGCAGCAGCAGCCGCTACTACCGGCTCGAGGTCTATCTGCTCGAAGGCAGCCAGGGTTACGACCTGGCCGGCTACACCCGTGAGCAGGTGATCGACGATATCCTCGACCAGTACGAGCGCCATCTGCAGTTCCTGCATCTCAACCGCGAGGAGCCGGGCAGCATCAACATGCCTGACAGCCCGGAGCAGCCGCCGAGCTGAGTTCACGCATCTCGCCATACCGACCCCGGCCAACTGGTCGGGGTTTTTTCAGGGTTGGAAACACGGTTACTGTTTGACAGGGCGGCTGGCTCCCGCACTCATCGCGACGCTTAAGGCAACGAGGGTGAGAATGCCCGCGATAAAGAGATAGAGGCCCGAGTCGCCCGTCAGGGCCATGGTTGCCGCCGCAGCCGTCGGGCCAAAGGTGGTGCCCAGGCAGAAGGCGATGAGCAGTGCGCCACCGGCTCGCACGAAATCGCCGGGATCGAGTCTATCGTTCACATAAGCGACTCCTAGCGAATAGACCGGATGGCTGAACCCGCCCAGCAGAAAGCTGAATATCACCAGATCCCAGAATCCTGACGCCATCGTGGCGATCACGACCGCCGCCAACGCCGAGCTTGCCGATGCGACGAAGAGCACGGGCAACCGCCCAAAACGATCCGCTGCCGCCCCCATGATGGGGTGGGCGAAAGTGGGGGCGATCAGCATGGAACCAATAAAGATCGCGATCTCCGAGGTGTCGAGGCCTGCTCTGTCCCCATACACCCCGGCCATGCCGTAGAACGCCGCATTGACTGAGCCAGAGACGAACGCGGCCAGCATGCCAAGCGGTACGAGCGAGAGCAGGCGCCCAAAGGGCAGTGTCCCTGGTTCGTTTTGCACGGGTTCTTCCAGGGGACAGAACACCAACGGGATGATCGCTAGCGTAAATAGCAATCCAGCCAAGAGGTAAGGTTGACCATTGAGGCCCAGTCCCAGGACGAACGGGCTGATCGCGATACCCAGCATGCGTACCGCTTCGTAGATCGACATGCCACGCGCACGGGTCTGGTTCGTCGAGGCGTAGTTGATCCAGCTCTCAATGACTACATAGTAACCGCCCAGACAAAACCCGGTGATGAAACGCATGAGTATCCACACCTTGGGGTCGTCCGACAGGGCCAGTGCCATAGTGCTGATGCCTGCCGTCGCTGCCAGGAATGAAAAGGTCCGAATGTGGCGTATGCGAGCAATGATCCGCTCGGTCAACAGGGAACCGGCAAAGGTCCCGGCAAAGAAAACGGACGTGATCAACCCGATGATAAGATCACTGGCGCCCTGATCCTGCAGTTTGAGTCCGATGAGCGGGAAGAGCCCCCCGGTTGCGAGGCCAAACGCGAGAACACCGGTCAAGATAAAGCCGAAGGCCCGGAAAATGCCGAATAGATTGGCGTCAGAGGGTATCTGGGTTTGCAGGAGACGAGCGGACATAGAGCCATTCCTTGTTTGCTGATGCGCGATTGGCCCGCGAGAGGGATACCGACGCCCCGAGCGCCATTGGCAGGCACCATTTGATCCTATGAGTCCTGATTTCTCCCGATAACCCCTTGAGTCGGCACATTGTCTGTTCTAATTTGGAACATATGCGCTATGAAGCCGATATGGCCATATTTCACGCTGTCCTGAGTGCCGGGAGTTTTTCTGGTGCTGCAGCCAATCTCGGCCTGACACATTCAGCCGTCAGCAAGCGCATAACGGCTCTAGAAGACAGGCTCGGCGTACAGCTTCTCATCCGTTCGACGCGTCATCTTCGATTGACGAATGCTGGCGAGCTGTATGCCGCCGAAACGCGCGACATACTCGCTCGCCTGACGGCAGTGGAAACGGAAGTGGCCGAAGGCGCAGGCACGGTTCGCGGGCGGATCCGCGTGACGGCATCGAATGCGCTCGGCCGTATGCATGTCGTGCCGGCCCTTTTCGCGTTCATGCAGCGCTACCCAGAGGTGCAGGTCGATCTGACACTGACGGATACCGTCGTGGATATCGTCCAGGAGGGGATGGACCTCGCGATCCGCAGCGCCAACTTGCAAGACTCGCGTCTCGTCGCCCGCAAGCTGGCAACCAACCGGCGGATGGCCTGTGCGAGCCCGGTTTATCTCGCCGCACGGGGTACCCCGCAACGCCCTGAAGACATGCACAACCACGCCTGCCTTCGTCTGAACCTGGCCGGCAGTTTCAATCAGTGGGGGCTGGCCTCGGCAAGCGGCCAAAGGGTTCAGCTTGGCGCCGGTTTTTCCTGCAATTCGCTGGAAACTCTGCATGCGGCTTGCCGGCAAGGGCACGGTATTGCCTGGCTGCCCCTGTTTCTGGTGAAGCAGGATATCGAAGATAACGTGCTACTGCCGGTACTCGAGGCGTACCGCGACGCGACCTGCGATACGTCGATCTCGATCGTGCGTCCCCACATGCACTATGTGCCGAACCGTTTGAGGGTGCTGACAGACTTTATCGTCGACTGGTTCGATCGCCTGGCGTTTTGAGTTCGACGTCTCCCGGGGCCCTCCGTAGACCTTTATCGAAAAAGCGTCGTTTGCCCCATACCCGACATCCCTGAGCCGCCCTGAGGGGCGGGCCCCTGAACGGTTCAGGGGCGCGTGTCGCAGGTCGTCTCCGTCGGCGGTTCCCAGGCCGTCGGCAGGTCTGCCGCATCGGGCACCTTGTCGGTCAGGCCGAGTTCGCGGCGACCCAGCCAATCCAGCATCGCCTCTGCGGTCACGCGGCCGGCGTCGGCGATGCCCTGGGTGCCGAACAGGCGGTTGAACTCGAACAGCACAGGCGTCTCGCCGAGCATGGCGACGTCGAAGCCGCCATGGTCGATCTGGAAGGTCGCGGCGACCCGTTTCACCAGCGCTACCGCCGCCTCGGGGATCTCCTCGTGGTCGATCCGGCCGCCCTGGGCGACGTTGGCGCGATAGCCGCCCAGCGGCGTCACTCGCCAGTAGCTGGCGAGAATGCGATCCCCCACCAGCACGATACGCAGATCGCGATCGATCGGTAGCCTGGGCTGGGCGTAGAGCACCGGATTCTCCGCGGCGAAGCGCTCGAGCTCGCTGCGCCGCTCGGCCAGGTGCACGCCATTGCCGCGGGCGCTGCGAATCTCCTTGAGAATCATCGGATAGCCGATTTCCGCCTCCACGGCGTCGATGCCGTGGGCGGTGTTGGCCTGGATCGCGGTGGGCGGAATATGCTGCGGAAAGGCTGCGCGCATGGCGCGGGTCTGCTCCACCTTGTCGTGTCCCAGATAGTAGGTCGCGGGCGAGGGGAAGATGCGCTTGTGCAGGGCATGCAGCAGCACGTTCACCTGCCAGTAGCTGGGAAACAGTAGCCAGTCGGCGGCCGTGATCTCATCCAGGTGATCGAACATGCGTTCGGGCTTGATATAGCGAACGTTCGGCATGCCGAGGGTGCGGGAGACATCGAAAGTGATCAAACGCATCGGAAACCTCGTCGAGGACAGGCGCGCCAGCAGGTCAGGGGAGCGCATCATCCGCGGCTTTTTTGCGCTTGGCAAGAGGGGCGAGAGAGTTTGTTGGTGGCCTCGATGAGCAGGACCGCATGCTCCACAACGCGTTGTCCCAGGCCGCGCCGTTCGGGGCTTTCCTGTCACCTGCGAGGCTATCGAGACGCGGCGTCGCGATCACTTCCTGACGACATGCTAGGCTGAAGTCATCAAGACAAGGCGCTGCAAAAACACCTCACCACTCGACGGACAACATCGACGTATAAAAACAACGCGAGGATTGGCTCATGGGGGCTTTCACTGTCTGGGACAGCATCGTGCTGGTCGTCTACGTACTGGGCATCGCCTGGGTCGGGGCTCGCTTCGGCAAGTCTCAGGCGACGACGCAGGACTACTTTCTCGGTGGGCGCAAGATTCCCGGCTGGGCCATCGGCCTCTCGGTGATGGCGACCCAGGCGAGTGCGATCACCTTCATCGGTGCACCGGGTTGGGGTTTCGAGGGTGGTCTGCAGCGTCTGGTGACCTTCATCAACGTACCGCTGGCGATGGCGGTGCTGATCGTGGTGCTGGTGCCGATCTTCCACCGCGCCGGTATCTACAGCATCTACGAGCTGCTCGAGCGGCGCTTCGGGCCGCTGACTCGATCACTGGCGGCGCTGCTGTTCCTGATCGCCCGCGGTCTGGCCACCGGCGTGGTGCTCTACGCGCCGGCGCTGGTGCTCTCCGTGGTGACCGGCTGGAGCGTCGATCTGACCATCGTACTGATGGCGGTGATCGCGGTCGGCTACACCGTGCTGGGCGGCATCAGCGCAGTGATCTGGACCGACGTGATCCAGATGTTCGTGCTCTGGCTCGGTGCCATTCTGAGCATGCTGCTGATGGTCTCGAGCCTGCCCGGCGGCTGGAGCGACGTATTCGCCTACGGCGCCGCCCACGGCATGTTCGATACCATCGACCTGTCGCTCGATCCTACCGTGACCTATTCGCTATGGGCGGGGCTGATCGGTGGCGTGGTCATGCACGTGGCCTACTTCGGCACCGATCAGAGTCAGATCCAGCGCGTGCTGACCAGTCCGAGCATCGCCGAGGGGCAGCGTTCGCTGCTGATCGGCGGCTATCTGCTGGTGCCGCAGATGCTGCTGTTCCTGTTCATCGGGGTGATGCTCGCCGCCTACTACCAGCAGCATGGGCTGACCCCGCCGGAGAATCTCAACGAGCTGTTCCCGCGCTATGTGGTCGAGGCGTTTCCGGTCGGTATCACAGGGCTGGTGATCGCCGGGGTCTTCGCCGCCGCCATGTCGAGCCTGGATTCGGCGCTCAACTCGCTCTCGGCGGTGAGCGTACGCGACTTCT
The DNA here is from genome assembly GCF_003206675.1 of Salinicola sp. RZ23. NCBI lineage: Bacteria > Pseudomonadati > Pseudomonadota > Gammaproteobacteria > Oceanospirillales > Halomonadaceae > Salinicola > Salinicola sp. RZ23. Next base: position 152,799 of record NZ_PZJK01000010.1, on the reverse strand, counting down.
ATGCCCGCTTCGTCAGGCCCGACGCCGACGAACGCCACTATCTCAAGGCGTCGCGCTGGGCCACCGTGTTCTGGGGACTCTACGCCACTCTGTTCGCGTTCTTCGCCGGCAATCTCGGCCCGGTGATCGAGGCGGTCAATCGAATCGGTTCATGGTTCTACGGCGCCCTGCTCGGTGTCTTCCTGCTGGCAGTGCTGAGCCGGCGCAGCAATGGCCGCGGCGCGGTGGCGGGCATGCTCATGGGGATGGCGGCGGTGTGGGCCGCCTCGCATCTGGGTATCTCCTGGCTCTATCAGAATGCGGTGGGGCTCGGCGTGTCGCTGGCGGTTGGCTATGGCGTCAGCCTCAGCGCACCGGCCCCCGGGCGTGAGCAGCTCGCCGACGTGACCCTGGAGGAGACCGCCCCGGACATGCAGGCGCTTTTGCGTCGGCGCAGTGCCGCGGCCACGCCGCTGGGGCGCGATGCCCGCGTGACACGTACCCGCTGTCTCGGCCTGCTGGCCTGGTTCGTGATCTCGCTGCTGGCGCTGGGCGGGCTGCAGCTCTGGGCCCATGCCCATGGATGAGCGCTGTCTGCGCCGGCGGATCGATAGCACGGCGGCGAGCCAGCGGCTGCGGCGCTACGCAGCCGCGCGCTTCGAGCCGGCCTGGCTGGCGCTGTGGGCGGTGGCGCTGACCGCGCGGCAGGCGCAGACGCCGGATGCCTGGCTGCTGGGGCGCCGCGGCCTGTCGCGAGCGCTGCTGTGGCCCGGTGCCCTGGCGCACGACACCCTGGACGGCGAGGCCCAGGTCCGCTCGGCACTCATGCTGGGGGGCGACGCCGTGGGTGATGCCTGCCCTTCGCCCGAGGCATTTGCGCGCTGGTGGCTGTGGGAGCGGCTGGCCAAACCGCGGCTGTGGCCGCTGCGCGTGCAGCCTGCCACGCTGCAGCGGCTCTGGTTGCCGCTATGGCTGGGCTACCACGAGGGGCGCCAGACGCGGCTGATCGTGCTGAGCGGGGTCTCCGGCGAAGCCCTCGGCGCGTTCAAGCCCGCGGTACTGGCCGCGCTTCGGGCTGGCGCGCGGGCTTGAGCGCCTGATTGCCCCATCTCGAGCGTGTCAGCCGGGCATCGCCTCGCCGCTGCGTTCCATGGCGGCGAGTTCATCGCGCCGGGGTAGCCCCTCCATGTCGCCGATCACCTGCACCTGACGCGCGCCGATCAGATTGGCGCGGTGCAGGGCGGCGGGCCAGTCGAGCCCATCCAGACGGGCGCTGACGATGCCCACGGCGAAACCGTCTCCCGCCCCTACGGTATCCACGACCTGGGTCACCGGGGTGCCGGCGACGCTGCCTTCATGCTCGCGAGTGCGGAAGTAGCTGCCCTCGGGGCCGAGCTTGATCACCACCGCCTGGGCACCGCTGTCGAGATAGACCCCGGCGACGTCATGGGCGCTGTCACGCCCGGTGAGCAGCCGTCCCTCGGCGAGCCCGGGCATCACGATGTCGGCCTTGGCCGCCAGCGCGTTGAGCGTCTGCTTCATCTCCGCCTCACTGGACCACAGGCTGGGGCGCAGGTTGGGATCGAAGGAGATCGACAGCCCCGCGGCGCGGGCGCGGGTGAGCAGCTCGAACGAGAGCTCGCGGGTGGTGGCGGAGAGCGCCGGGGGAATGCCGGTGGCGTGCAGATGGCGAGCGGTCTCCAGCGCTACCTCGCGGCAGTCGTCGAGGCACAGATGGCTGGCGGCGCTGCCGCGGCGGACATACTCCACGTGGGGGTCGGCGCCACCCTCGGCGCGTGCCTTGAACAGCAGCCCGGTGGCGTGCGCCGGGTCCTCGATCAGATGGCGGCAGTCGAGGCCCTCGGCTTCCAGTGCCCGGCGCAGGAAAGTGCCGTTGTGGTCGCGCCCGACCCGGGAGAGCCAGCGCACGTCGAAGCCCAGCCGGGCCAGGCCGATGGCGACATTGGTGTCGGCCCCGGCGGTGCGCCGGTGGAAGCGGCCGACCGTATCCAGCGGCCCGGCCTCGTCGGCCACGAACATCGCCATGGCTTCGCCGAAGGTGAGAACATCGAAAGCGGATGCAGCGGGCATGACATCTCCTGAGTAACGGGCTGCCGTCAGCGTGCGGCCGCCTTGCGTTGACATTGTTGTTGGCGTCGGTCGAGCGACTCCACCAGGCGCTGGCGCTGCTCGTCGTCGATCTTTTCATCGCCGTCGATACCCAACTGGGCGGCGAGATCGGCGCCGTCGATCACCTGCACCTCGCGATCGCCGCCCAGGTGCTGGGTCTCGTCGTCGATGGTCCAGCCAGGCAGCACCAGCACGCCCTTCACCGGCACGTTCAACTGGGTATGACGGGTCAGCCACTGGCGCAGCCATACCGTGGCCATGCGCACCTTGCGCAGCATGCTGCGCTGGCTGCCATCGGGGAAGCGCAGTCGCTCTGACTCCACCGCCACGACCTGGTTGGGATGGCCCTCCAGATCGAGGGGGAAGTCCCGCGCCATGGTCTGAATCACGAACACGCCCTGGGGCGTGACCAGTACGTTATCAATGCTGTAGCTGTCGGCGGGGAAGTCGTGGAAGACGAAGAAGGGCTTCGCCACCGGGCGGATCAGATGATCCAGCGCCTGACCGATGGCCAGTTCCGAGGCCAGGCTGCGGGTGAGCCGGCGCACCCGCTGCACGTCGCGCAGGATCAGGAAGCCGAACAGCATCGCCAGCAGGGTGCTGAAGACGCCGTAGAGCGACCACTCGAGCCAGCTCTGCTCGTCGGCGAACAGCATGCGCCCCATGCCGTAGACCAGCGGCATCAGGGTCAGGGTCGGTGCCAGCGCGGCATCGAGAAAGAACGCCACCCGCGCACGCTCGAGGCGATCGCGGTGCAGTTGGGCGATTTCGCGGATCGGCTTGCCGTCATGGGGCGAGCGCAGGCCGACGTTCTGCAGATCCCGCAGGGTGATCGCCACCAGTGCGGCCGCCCCCAGCGGGGCGAGAAAGATCAGCGGTAGCAGGTACTCCAACCAGGCCATGGGCAGATGTCCTTGCGGCGGCGGCGAAAAGGCTATTCTAGCCGAGGTCGAGTAGGCTCTGCGATGCCGCACTGCGCGCCACCTCGAGGCGGTCACGGCCGGCGTCCTTGGCCGCGTAGAGTGCCTGGTCGGCTAGCAGTAGCCACTTTTCGTGGCTGATCATGTGGGGGGCCTTGGCGGCGAGGCCGATGCTGCAGGTTGGCATGCGCGCCAGCGGCGCCGGCGGAGCGTGTCGGTGCAGACGCTGCTGGAAGGCGTGCAGCGCGGCCTCGGCCTGCGCCAGCTTGGTCGCCGGCATCAGAACACCGAACTCCTCACCGCCATAACGCCCGAGCAGGAAGTGTGGCGGGAGCGACTGGCGCAGCAGTGTCGCCAGTTCGCGCAGCGTCTCGTCCCCGACGCCATGACCGTGCTCGTCATTGATGTGCTTGAACAGGTCGATATCGATCAGTGCGATCACGGCAGGCGATGAGGCCAGCAGCTCGGCGGCGATCTGGGCCTCCCAGAAGCGTCGATTGTAGAGCCCGGTCAGACCGTCGGTGCGACTCAGGTCGGTCAGGTTACGCTTCTGGCGGCTGAGCTGACGCGCCTGCAGGTAGGTGATATAGCCGATCGCCAGCGGGTAGGTGATCAGCATCGGTAGACTGCACAGCAGTACCCCGGTGGTGGGGATGATCGGCGGTGCGCCGGGCGCGATCAGCCACATGCCGAGCAGGCCGCCCAGTGCCAGCAGCCCGACACCACGCAACAACAAACGGGGGCCACCGACGGCGATGTTGTTGAGGCTGATCATGGTCAGCACGATGATCGTCGGCAGCAGGTTGAAGTGCATGGCGGCGAGCCAGAAGCCCCCCAGCAGACTGTCGATGCCGAGGTTCTGGCGCTCGGCGTGGTAGGGTGAGGCGTGCCGCTTGGCGCGCCAGTAGGCGACGTGTGACCAGGTGGCGATCTGCAGTACCCACAGCATCCAGACCCATCCCGGAGTCGCCAGCGTCAGTAGCGCACTGCCGATGCACAGGCCGCCGGCCGCCAGACCCAGCGTGCGTGGCGGATAGATGCGTCGCGCCAGGCGCAGGCCGCGCAGCCGCTGTTCGACCAGGGGATCCAGAAGCGTATTGGGCATCGGTCAGCCGTGCTGCGTCTCCGTGGGACACAGTTCATTAGAAATGGATTGTCTCCCTTTCTACCATCGATCGAGGAATAAAAGCATGCCCGACGCGTCGCCTGACGGCATTGAGGCGCTGGGCGCCTTTCTCGCCCGCTATTCGGACCTGTTCGTGCTCACCGGCGCGGGGGTGAGCACCGCCAGCGGCATCCCCGACTATCGGGACGCCAGCGGGGCGTGGAAGCGACCGCCGCCGGTCAGCCATCAGGCGTTCATGGCCAGTCGGGCGGTGCGCCAGCGCTACTGGGCGCGCAGCCTGGTCGGGTTCCGCGCGCTCGCCGCGGCGCGACCGGGGGAGGCGCATCGTGCACTGGCGGCCCTGGAGGCCGGAGGCGTTATCTCGCAACTGGTGACCCAGAACGTCGATGGTCTGCATCAGCGTGCCGGCTCGCAGCGGGTGATCGATCTCCACGGTCAGGCCGATCTGGTGGTCTGCATGCACTGTGGCGCGACGCTGATGCGCCATGCGCTGCACGATGAGCTGGCGCGGCGCAATCCGAGCTGGCTCGACCTGCCGGCGGCAGTGGCGCCGGATGGTGATGCCGATCTCGAGGGCGTCGATTTCACTGACTTCGTGCTACCCGACTGCCAACGCTGTGGCGTCGGCATCCTCAAGCCGGACGTGGTGTTCTTCGGCGACAACGTACCCCGGGCGCGGGTGCAGGCCGCCTTCGACGCCCTCGAACGGGCGCCTGCCATGCTGGTGGTGGGGTCGTCGCTGATGGTCTATTCGGGCTACCGCTTCGCCCGCCATGCCGCGCAGCAGGGCAAGCCGATCGCCTGCCTCAACCTGGGGCGGACCCGGGCCGACGAGCTCTACGCGCTCAAGGTCTCGGCGCCGATCGGACCCACGCTGATCGCCGCGACGGCGGCCCCGAGGCCGCCCGCGGTCGCGCTCAGCGGCGCGTCGGCGGCGCCATGAACTCGGGGCCGACCGGGTCCTTGATGTGCTCGGCGAGCAGCGCATCGATATCCGCCAGGTCGCGATCGCTCAATTGCCAGCCGCTGATGTCGCCGACCGGGTCGACCTGGGCCGGCTTGCGCGCTCCCCACAGCGCCACGATATTGGGCGAACGGTCGAGAATCCAGCGCACCGCCAGGGCCAGCACCGACTTGTCGTGACGCTCGCGGGCCAGGGCTTCCAGATCCTTCACAGCGGCCAGGTACTGCGCGAAACGCGGCGACTGGAACTTGGGATCCTTGTTACGCAGGTCGTCGCCACCGAAGGTGGAGTCGCTGTGCATCTTGCCGCTGAGCAGGCCGCGGCAGAGCGCGCCATAGGTAAGCAGGGTCAGGTCGTTGTCTTCGGCATAGGGCAGGATCTGATCGTCGATATCGCGTTCGAACAGGTTGTACGGGGGCTGCAGGGTGTGCAGCGGTGCGACCTCGCGGAAGGTCTCGCACTGCTCGGGGGAGAAGTTGCTGACCCCGATGGCGCGGATCTTGCCCGCCTGATGAAAGCGTGCCATCGCCTCCGCGGTTTCGGCGATCTCCACCAGCGGATCGGGCCAGTGGATCTGGTAGATGTCGATGGTGTCGGTCTTTAGCCGCCGCAGCGAGTCGTCGAGCTCCTTCTCCAGCCGCTTGGCGGTGGCGTTGCGGGCCAGGCTGTCGTCGTCGTACCACTCCAGCCCCGCCTTGGTCGCCAGCACCAGCCGCTCGCGCTGGCCGCTCTCGGCGACCGCCTTGCCCACCACCTCTTCGGAGTGACCGAAGCCGTAGGCCGGGGCGGTATCGATCAGGGTGATGCCCTTGTCGATGGCGGCATGAATGGTGCGGATGGCGTTGGGGTCGTCGGTGCCGCCCCACATGCGCCCGCCCATGGCCCAGGTGCCCAGCCCCACGCGGGACATCTCGATATCGGTACCGGGTAGCTTACGCGTTTCCATGCTCGTCTCCATGCGGGAATGACAGTCGAATCAGCGTGGTCGGTTTTCTCCCGGGCATCAAGCGGATGGCGGTATCACCCGCGTCATCGCGGCGGCGATCGGCCCGTTGCGCTGCCGGCGGCGCGGGCCTTTCAGGGCGCTGCGGGGGCGAGCGCGTCGGCCCCGGTGGGCACCACGGGAATGTCGGGTTCCGCCGGGTCGTGGCGACCGAACACCGCCACCGGTGTCTGGCTCAGGTAGATGATGCGCCCATGGCTGCGAATCTGGGCGCTGAGCTGGTAGATATCGTCACGCGCGATGGCGTCGGGCAGGTACTGCAGCGTGACCGGCAGCGGCAGCTGGCCGAGCTGCTCGTAACGGCTGCTGGCCACCACGTCGCCTTGGGTGACGTCTTCGAGCTGCACTTCCAGGGTGGCATCGGCGGGCAGGGTGACCGGGTTCTCGGAGACCACCCGGGCGGCGAGGGTCTCGAACTGCGGACCCCCGGCGCAGCCGGCGAGCGCGGCGACGGCGAGCAGGGCGGCGGCCAGACGGACGCGGCGCGAAAGGGCGGGCAACGGCATGGGACGCGATCTCCTGACGGGGCGAACGAGCGGCTTGCGTTGAGACAGGCGCGGCGGCGATAAATTCCTCAGCCGCCGGCCAGCTTGACCGTATAGCCGCGGGTTTCGAGTTCGCGCTTGAGCACCTCGCGGTGGTCGCCCTGGATCTCGATCACGCCCGCCTTGAGCGCGCCGCCGGTGCCACAGCGCTTCTTCAACGCCTTGGCCAGCGCCTTGAGCTCCTCCTCGGCGAGGGGGACGCCTTCGATCGTGGTCACGCCCTTGCCCTTGCGGCCGCTGGTTTCGCGGCGGATGCGCACGATCCCGTCGAGCGCAGCAAGACGCTCGGCCTCGGCTTGCGCCTGACAGCGACACTCGGCGAGCGGTTGGCGGCACGCGGGGCAGGTCTCTCCATGCTCGGTGGAGTAGACCAGACCGCGCAACTGATCCTGTAGGGAGGGCATGAGGGGCTCCGCTGCAATGACTGAGGCGCCATGATAGCGCGCTCGGCCAGGGGCGGACGAGCGGCGCCCGCCGGCGCCCTGCCCGTGTCAGGAGTGGCTGGCGGCCAGCATGGGCAGCAACCGGTCGACGGCGCCGGGCAGCTCACGCATGTGGCCGATGGCGATGGCGCCTGCCGGCGTGGCTTCGCGCTCGGGGAAGCGGTTGATGTGTATCACCCGCATGCCGGCGGCCAGCGCGGCGCGAACGCCGACCTGGGCATCATCGATCACCACGCAGTGTGCCGGGGCGAAGCCCATGTCGCGGCCGGCGTGCAGGAACAGGCCGGGGTCGGGCTTCCAGCTGCCCACGTTGTAGGCGCTGTAGATATGATCGCCGAAGAAGCCGCGCAGCCCGGTGCTGTCCAGCGCACGGCGAATCTTGTGCTCGGGGCCGTTGGAGGCGACACAGCGCGGCAGCCCGCCCAGCGCATCGAGGGCGCCGGCGGCGCCCTCGATCGGCGCGAGCTCGGTGGCCATGCGTTCGTTCATTTCACGGCGCATGTCGCGCTCCGTCTCCTCGCGCAGCGTGGGGTCGATCTCGCCGTAGGCGCGTTCGAGATGCGCCACGATGCTGGCGAAACGCGTGCCGCGAAAATCGTTCATGTAGTCGAGGGGGCGAAACGGAAGGCCGGCCCGATTGAGGTACTTGGCCATGATCTCGGCCAGCAGCGGTTCGCTGTCGACCAGGGTGCCGTCGCAATCGAAGAGCAAGCAGAGCGGGTCGGGCATGATGGGTCGCCTCGAGGGCGCTGTCAGTGAAAGGGGGTGACCCGAGCGGCCGCGGCCGGTGAGTCGGTGGCTGTCGCGCCAATATCCCGGTTATCGGCACCGCAGCCTCATTGTTTAGATAAGGTTACGGAACACTGTTTTCAATGACGCTTCCCAACTCTAGTCGCCCCGATTCGGCTTGACAAGTCGGGGTGTGCCACGGGGCGTGAATTGCACACTTTTTGACCGGTGAAGTCGGTCCGGCCGGATGGCGTGCGCTCGCTCCTGCCTGGCCCTGGCTCTCAGCCAAGCCGCTCAGGCCACGCTTCGGGATTGAACGGGCTGAGCGGGCGCTCGCCATCCAGCGCCAGCAAAAGATTGTCGACGGCGCGCTGGGCCATGGCGGTGCGCGTCTCGTGGGTCGCGGAGCCGATGTGTGGCAGGGCGACCACGTTGGCCATGCGCGGTAGCGGCGAGTCGGCCGGCAGCGGCTCCTGCGCGAACACGTCGAGACCGGCGCCGCGAATCTCGCCACGTTCGAGGGCATCGATCATCGCGGTTTCGTCGACCACCTCGCCGCGGGCCAGGTTGATGAAGATCGCGCTCGACTTCATGCGCGCGAACTCGGGCGCGCCGATCAGATGCCGGGTCTCGGCGTTGAGTGGCACGATGGCGCAGACGAAGTCGGACTCGCGCAGCAGTTCGTCCAGCTCGCAGTGGCGTGCGCCCAGCGCCTGCTCCAGCTCGGGTTTGGGCGAGGCCTTGGCGTAGAGCACGCGCATGCCGAAGCCCAGTGCACCGCGGCGGGCGATGGCCTGGCCGATGCGACCGAAGCCGATCATGCCCAGGGTCTTGCCGTGGACGTCGGTGCCGAACTGCTCCGCGCCGATACTCTCCTGCCACTCGCCCCGCTTGACGTACTCGGCCAGCTCCACCACGCGCCGGGCGCTCGCCATGATCAGCGCGAAGCCGGTGTCGGCAGTGGTCTCGGTGAGCACGTCCGGGGTGTGGCTGAGCAGGATGCCACGGCGGCTCAGCTCCGCCACCGGATAGCTGTCCACGCCCACCGAAATGCTCGAGATGGTCTCCAGCTGCGGCGCCGCGTCGAGCAGTTCGGGAGTGATCTTCAGCCCGGCGCCGATCAGCCCGTGGGCCTCGCCCAGCGCCTCCCGGAAGGCCGGATCGTCGGCGGAGGAGAGTTTGCCGAAGTAATCGACCTGATAGCGCTCGCGGAGCTGGTCGAGCTGCTGCTCGTCGAGACGGCGATAGGCCAGGATACGTTTGGGCATGGGGACTCTCCTGTTGACGACCTTGATGACGACAATGGCCAACTGACCACGTCTCGGAGTGGCCGAGGCACTGCCGGTGTGGCTGGCGAAAGACGCAAAAACCCGCATCGGCATGGCGCCGAGCGGTGGACCAACGACTACCGCATCATGGCGAGTCGGCCGGCCTAAAGTCCAGGCCGCGGCGCTTGGTTGCGCCGAGGTTACTGGTATCATCGCCTTTCAGGGGTGGCGCAGGGTTTGGCACAGAGTTTGACCCCTGGGCTGTCGCCGCCCGGTGCGGGGCCGCCCGCCATCGTCGATAGGGCCGCGTCGCGGGGGGAGCGTTCCCGTCGTGCCGGCGTGGCTGTTGCTGGTGTTCAAGGGCTGAGGAGTGGCTATGCAAGCGGATGTCGTGGTGCTGGGTGCCGGCATGATCGGAGTGTCGACCGCGCTGCAGTTGCAGCGGCGGGGGCGCAACGTGGTGCTGGTGGATCGCCGGGCCCCGGGAGAGGAGACCTCCTACGGCAACGCCGGCCTGATCCAGCGCGAGGCGGTGGAACCCTATCCCTTCCCACACGACAGCCGCATGATCTTCAAGGTCGCGCGCAAGGGCGGCATCGACGTCAACTACCACCCCTCGGCACTGCCGCACCTGGCCTCGCCGCTGGCGCAGTACTGGTGGTGGTCCTCGCCGTCGCGTTACGCCCAGGTGGCGCGTGAGTACAGCCGGCTGATCGCCCACTGTCTGAGCGAGCACGACAGCCTGATCACCGAGGCCGGCGCCGAGGCGCTGGTGCGCAAGAGTGGTTGGCGCACCGCCTACCGCAGCCAGGCGGCGCTGGATAAGGGGTTGGCCAACGCCGAGCGGCTGGCCCAGGAGTACGGGGTCGAGCATGCACCGGTCAGCGGCGACGAGCTGGCGCGGCTGGAACCCGGGCTGACCCAGCGCATGGCGGGGGCGGTGCACTGGACCCAGCCGTGGTCGGTGCGCGACCCCGGCGCGCTGGTGGCGAGCTACGCCAGCCTGTTCCAGGCCCGCGGCGGCGCCTTCGTCAGCGGCGACGCCGCGACCCTCGAACGCCAGGGCGCCGGTTGGCGCGTGACCACCAGCGAAGGCCCGGTCGAGGCCGCCGAAGCGGTGGTGGCGCTGGGCCCGTGGTCCGACGAGTTGCTGCGGCGTTTCGGCTACCACCTGCCGCTGTTCGTCAAACGTGGCTACCACCGCCACTATGTCATGCCGACGCCGCTGAGCATGGCAATGCTGGATGCCGAGAACGGCATCATGCTGGCGCCGATGAATCGCGGTCTGCGTATCACCACCGGCGCCGAATTCGCACGTCTCGACGCCCGCGCCACCCCGCTGCAGTCGAGCAAGGCCGAAAAGGTCGCACGCGAGCTGCTGGCGATCGGCGACGCGGTCGAGCAGACTCCGTGGCTGGGCGCGCGGCCGTGCACGCCGGACATGAAGCCGGTGATCGGCCCGGCACCCAAGCATGACGGGCTCTGGTTCCATTTCGGCCATGCCCATCAGGGCTTCACCCTGGGGCCGGCTTCGGGGCGGCTGCTGGCGGAGATGATGTGCGGCGAGACGCCCTATATCGAGCCGGCGCCCTATTCAGCCACCCGCTTCTGAGCCGACGCCCTATTCAGCCACCCGCTGCTGAGCCGGTGCCCTACTCAGCCGCTCGCTGCTGAGCCGAGGCCCTCAGTGCTCTGGGCGTCGAGACCCAGGGCGTGCATCACGCGCTGGCGTGATGCCGCCTCGCGCCGGGCGTAGAGCGCCAGCTCGTCGATGACCTCTGCCCCCAGCGCCTGCTCGAAGTCGTCACGATTGGCGTGGCCGGCGTAGCCGTCGCTGCGCGCATCGCCGAGGTTGGACTGGAAGATGCCGGCCGCACTCACCGGCAGGAAGTCCTCGTAGGTGATCGGCTGGGCGCTGACCCAGCCGCGGGCGATCGCTGCCTCCAGGTCCACTGTGGCCAGGTCCACGACTGCCAGGTCCGCCCTCTCCCCACTCTCCGTCGCCTCTCTGACCGCCTCGCCTGCCGGGGTCAGCCGGTAATCGAAGTAGGCCAGGCCGTGGCGGCGTAGCTGAGCGGCATCATCGGGAAACGCCGTGAAGACGTCGTCGAGCACCTGCTGGTGGGCGGCGTTGTCGAGGCCCTGGCTGCGCTCGCGGGCGGTCGCCAGCAGGCGGTCGTAGCGCTCGCGGCCGGCCGGTGTCAGCGCCATGCCGCGCTGCTCGATCTCACCGAAGCGCGCGCTGTGCGAGCCCTGCTGGAGGTCGGCGAAACGAATCTCCTCCTCCAGCGCCTTGAAGCTGGTCTGACGCAGCAGAATCGGACAGGCGCGCCGGGGTGGACCCTCGATCACCGCCTTGGGCGTGATACCGGCCTGCGGCATGCGGCGCTGAACCGCGTCGATGTCGAGGGTGCGCGGGGTCAGGTGATTGATATGCGGGCCGCGGAAGCAGACCACGTCGGCGATCAGCCGGTGCTGGTCGTGCAGGGCGCAATAGGTGGGCCAGTCGACGGTCGCCTCGCGGTGCCAGCGGAAGGTCTCCAGCGCGGCGGCGACGAAGCGCTCGGCGTCCTCTTCGCTCAGCCCGCCCTGGGCTTCGTGGCGCTCGATCAGCGCCAGCGCCTCCGGGGTGAAGATCTGGCGTGACGCGAGGATATCTGCGGCGCGCTCGCGCAGCTGGGTATCCTCGATCAACTCCAGGCGCAACAACGAGGTGAAGACACGGAAGGGGTTGCGCGCCAGCGCGGCATCGTCCACCGGACGGAAGGCGGTGGAATGGACCGGTACCCCCGCTGCGGCGAGATCGTAGTAGCCCACCGGCTGCATGCCCATCACCGCGAACAGCCGGCGCAGGCCGGCCAGCTCTGCCGCTGTGCCCACGCGAATGGCGCCGTGGCGCTCGACACCGAGTCGCGCCAGGTCATCGTGGGCCTCGAGTCTGGCAGCCAGCTCGGGGTCGCCCTCGAGGGCCTCGCGGTTGACGGTCTCGACCAGTTCGAGAAGCGTGCCGTACTGGGGCACCTCGGCCTGGTACATCGCCGACATGGCGCGCGAGAAGCGGTCGCGGATCGCGTCGGGGGAGAGAAAAGAGGGCATGGCAAGTCTCCTGCGTATGAGGGTGCGTCAAAGGGGGGCGGCGCGTCAGGGGATAACGGGGCGAAAACGTGGACGTGACGCGCTCAGGCGCGCAGCGTGGCCAGAGCCTCGCCGAGTCGTGTCAGGCCCTCATCGAGAATCTCGGGCTCGCTGGTCAGCGGCGGCAGCAGGCGCAGCACGTTACGTTTGCGCCCGCTGGGCATCAGCAGCAGGCCGCGCTCGCGCGCCGCGGCGAGCAGCGCGCTCAGGTGTTCAGCGCCACTGGCGTTGGGGGTGTCCTCGAGCACGATGCCGCGCATTGCGCCGATCCCGGTGAGTGCGCCGACCATGGGGTGGCGGCCGCTGGCTTGCCACTCGCGGTGATGGGCCAGCACGCGCGACTCGATCGCCTGTGACCAGCGCGCCAGATGGTTGTCGCTCATCTCCTCGATCACCGCCAGGGCTGCCGCGCAGGCCAGGGCGTTACCCGAGTAGGTGCCGCCCAGCCCGCCCCGGGGCAGGGCGTTCATCACCGCCGCGCGGCCCGCCACCGCCGCCAGCGGCAGCCCCGCGGCCATGCTCTTGCCCAGCAGCAGCAGGTCGGGTTCGACCTCCAGCTGCGAGAACGCGAAGCGCGCCCCGGTACGCCCGAAGCCGGACTGGATCTCGTCGAAGATCAGCAGGATGCCGAGAGCCTGGCAGCGCTCTCGCAGGCGGCGGGCGAACTCGGGGCAGAGCCGGCGGAAGCCGCCTTCGCCCTGTACCGGTTCGACGATGATCGCGGCGACCTCCTCGGCGTCGACCTCGACCGCGAACAGCCGCTCCAGGGCGGCCAGGGCGGTGGCGGCGTCGACCCCGCTGTCCGGCCCCGGGAACGGCAGGTGATGTACCGGGCCGGGCAGGCTGCCCAGACGCTGCTTGTAGGGGGCGACCTTGCCACCCAGGTTGAGCGCCGCCAGGGTGCGTCCATGGAAGGCATCGTCGAAGGCGATCACCGCCGTGCGACCGGTATGGGCGCGGGCGAGCTTGAGCGCGTTCTCGGTCGCCTCGGCGCCGCTGTTGGTGAGCATGCAGCTGAGGGGATAGCTGACCGGCACGAACTCATCGAGCGCCTGGGCCAGATCGAGATAGCCGCGGTGGGGCAGGGCGTTGAAGGCCGAGTGGGTCAGCTTGCCCAACTGCGCCTGGATGGCCGTCAGGACGCGGGGGTGACCGTGACCCAGGTTGAGCACGCCGATGCCGGCGATGAAGTCGATATAGCGCTGGCCTTGCTCGTCCCAGACCTCGGCGTTGGCGCCGCGCTCCAGACAGATCGGGTGCACCACCCCGAGGGCGTGGCTGACGTGGGGAAACTCCATGGGCGGCTACCTGCGGTGGCGACGATGACGGTTCGGGGTCATCAAAGCAGCCCGGCAGGCGGCGCTTCAAACGAAAAAAAGCCGCGGTATCATTCCAAAAATTCTGGATTCTCCCAGCGTACATCGACTCAGCGCGGGGCGGGCGCCTAGCGCTCAGTTGGCGCGGACTCTTGAACCGGACCCAGCGTGGGGCGGTCGCGATGTTCGCGCATCCAGTCGAGAAAGCCGCGCACCTTGGCCACCTCACCCTTGTGTTCGGGATAGGCGAGGTAATAGGCATCGCGGCTCGCGAGCGCGTGGGGCCAGGCCTGCACCAGCAGCCCCTGATCGAGCTCCTCGGCGGCGAGCACCCGCGGCACCAGCGCTACCCCGCAGCCTACCCGCGCCGCGCGCAGCAGCATCTCGAAGGTATCGAAGCGCGGCCCGTGGTAGCTGTGCTGGGTGTAGAGCTTCTGATCGGCGAACCAGGCATGCCACGCCTCCGGGCGCGAGTCGCTCTGCAGCAGCACCTGACCGGTGAGCGCGAGCGGGTCGTCGAAGCCGCCGGTGGGCACCAGCGAGGGCGCGCATACCGCCACCATCTCCTCGTCGAGCATATGGATGCACTCCGCCTTGGGCCACACGCCGCGACCGTAGAAGAAGGCGGCGTCGACTCGCTCCTGTTCGAGATCGAACGGCTGCGTGCGGATACCGATGTTGAGATAGACGCTGGGTTGCCGCAGGCGGAAGCCGTTGAGACGCGGCACCAGCCAGCGCGCGCCGAAGGTCGGCAGGGTGGTGACGTTGAGCACCTCGCTCTCGCCGCCGTAGGACTGCATGTAGCGGGTCGACATCTCCACCTGGGCCAGTACCTTGCGTACCTCGGTGAGATAGAGCGACCCCTCCGGGGTGACCTGCAGTCGGCGCCGGACGCGGCGGAACAGCGGGTGCTCGAGAATCGCCTCGAGCTGGGCGACCTGCTTGCTCACGGCGCTCTGGGTCAGGCTCAGTTCGTCGGCGGCGCGGGTGAAGCTGAGATGGCGTGCCGCGGCCTCGAAGCACTGCATGGCGGTGAGGGTGGGGAGATGACGACGATTCATGACAGCCTGCTGGCAGGAAAAAAAGGAATGACGTTGGTATAAAACGTCGTTTGTGGCGCGTCAATGCCCGGCGCAATACTGCCGCGACACCTTATTTCGTTCCGGCAGCAGGAGAACAACATGATCGACGAGATCCTCGGACGCCTCGGCGTGGCGCCTTCGACCTACCGCGAGGGCGACTATGTGGTCACCTCGCCCACCGACGGTGGCGAGCTGGGCCGGGTCAGCAACGAATCCGCGGCGGCGGTGACCGCGCGCATCGATCGTGCCGAGCGCGCCTTTGCCGCCTGGCGTCAGGTGCCGGCGCCGCGGCGCGGCGAGCTGGTACGGCTGTTCGGCGAGCAGCTGCGCCAGCACAAGGAGGATCTCGGGGCACTGGTCACGCTGGAGTGCGGCAAGATCCTGCAGGAGGGGCTGGGTGAGGTCCAGGAGATGATCGATATCTGCGATCTCGCCGTGGGCCAGTCGCGCCAGCTCTACGGTCTCACCATCGCCTCCGAGCGCCCCGGCCACCACATGCGCGAGAGCTGGCATCCGTTGGGGCCGATCGGTCTGATCACCGCCTTCAACTTCCCGGTCGCGCCCTGGGCCTGGAATGCCGCGCTGGCGCTGGTGTGCGGCAACAGCCTGCTGTGGAAGCCCTCCGAGAAGACGCCGCTGTGTGCACTTGCCTGTCAGGCGCTGCTGGAGCGTGCCATGCAGGCTTTCGGTGACGACGCCCCGCAGGATCTGAGCCAGGTGATCATCGGCGAGCGCGAGGCCGGTGAAGCCCTCACCGACGATCCGCGGGTGCCGCTGATCAGCGCCACCGGCAGCACGCGCATGGGGCGTGAAGTCGCGCCCCGGGTCGCCGCGCGCTTCGGCCGCAGCATTCTCGAACTGGGCGGCAACAACGCCATGATCCTGGCGCCCAGTGCCGATCTCGACATGGCCGTGCGTGGCATTCTGTTCTCGGCAGTCGGCACCGCTGGCCAGCGCTGCACCACCCTGCGTCGTCTGATCGTCCACGAGTCGGTGCGCGACGAGGTGGTCGAGCGGATCAAGAAGGCCTACGCCAACGTCACCATCGGCGATCCGATGCAGGGTCATCTGGTCGGCCCGCTGATCGATGCCCAGGCCTTCGATCAGATGCAGTCGGTGCTGGAGAAAGCACGCCAGCAGGGGGCCAAGGTCTTCGGCGGCGAGCGCCAACTGGCCGAGACCTACCCCAATGGCTACTACGTCTCGCCGGCGATCGTCGAGGTCGCCGAGCAGGACGAGCTGGTCAAGCACGAGACCTTCGCGCCGATCCTCTATGTGCTCACCTACCGCGACTTCGACCAGGCGCTGGCGCTCAACAACGACGTGCCGCAGGGACTGTCGTCGTGCATCTTCACCACCGACGTACGCGAGGCCGAAGCCTTCGTCTCCGACCAGGGCAGCGACTGTGGCATCGCCAACGTCAACATCGGCCCCAGCGGCGCCGAGATCGGCGGTGCCTTCGGCGGCGAGAAGGAGACCGGCGGCGGACGTGAGTCCGGCTCCGATGTCTGGAAGAGCTACATGCGCCGCCAGACCAATACCGTCAACTACTCGCGCGAGCTGCCGCTGGCCCAGGGCATCAAGTTCGACTGATGCCTCACCGGGGCGCGCGCCGCGCCCCGGTCCCACCCCTTCTGGCGCGTCTGCGACGCGATTCCCGATCCGTGCTCCAAGAATAACTCCGGGAGAAGGTCGATGAGTGACAATGTCCGCGTGGGCGGCATTCCCAGCCTGCCGCTGGCCCTGGCGCCGCTGCTGCTCACGGTGGCGCTGCTGATGACGCAGTTCTTCGTCTTCGGCGACTTCACGCCGCATATCCCGCTCGCCTGCGGCATCCTGATCTGCGCTCTCTTCGCGCGTCTGCGTGGCATCCCCTGGACGCGCATGGAGGCGTCGATGCTGCAGGTGATCAAGCTCGGCCTGCCGGCGATCCTGATCCTGCTCGCGGTGGGTATGCTGGTCGGTACCTGGATTCTCTCGGGGACCGTGCCGACGCTGATCTATTACGGGATCAATCTGGTCTCGCCGGGAATGTTCCTGGTCGCCACCTGCCTGATCAGCTCGCTGATCTCGCTCGCCGTGGGGACCTCCTGGGGCACGGTGGGTACCGTCGGCCTGGCGCTGATGGGGATCGGCCACGGCCTCGGCATCCCGGTCTACCTGACCGCGGGCGCGCTGGTCTCCGGGGCCTTCTTCGGTGACAAGATGTCGCCGCTCTCCGATACCACCAACCTCACGCCGGCGGTCTGCGAGACCGACCTGTGGTCGCATATCAAGAGCATGATGGCGACCACGGTGCCGGCAATGACACTGGCACTGCTGATCTATGCCTGGCTCGGCGCCGGTTACGCCGATCAGCTGGTCGATGTCGGCAGTATCGACACGCTGCGCCACACGCTGGCCGAGCACTTCACCCTGAGCTGGATCACGCTGATTCCGCCGCTGGTGGTGGTCTCGCTGTCGATGGCCAAGATGCCGCCGTTTCCCACCATCTTCGGCGGCGCCGCGCTCGGCGGGGTGATCGCGATCCTGCTGCAGGGCAGCGATGTCCAGGCGGTCTTCGGCGTGATGCAGAACGGCTACGCCGCGGATACCGGCAATGCGGCGATGGATACGCTGCTTTCCAAAGGCGGCGTGATGTCGATGACCTGGGTGGTGACGCTGACCCTGTTCGCGCTCGGCTTCACCGGTATGCTAGAAGCCTACGGCACCATCGATGCGATCATGCTGCACCTGGCCAAGCTGATGCGCGGGCGCTTCAGCATGGTGCTGACCAGCTCGGTCACCACCGCTTCGGTGGGAACCGTGGTTGGCGACGTCTATACCACCCTGGTGCTGCCGGGGCGGCTACTGCACGGGCAGTACCGGCAGATGGGCTACCGCACCTCGGTGCTGTCACGCACCATCGAGGACAACGGCACGCTGCTGTCGCCGCTGATCCCGTGGAACATGGGCGGGAGTTTCGTCGCCGCCACCACCGGCGTGCCCACCCTGCTCTATGCGCCTTTCGCCTTTGCCTGCTGGCTGTCGCCGCTGTTCGGCCTGCTGTGGGCGCTGCTCGGCTGCTTTGTCCCGCGGGAGTCTGCGCCAGCGCGCCAGGCCACTCAGGCGGGCCGGGTAGCGTCGTCGTCCGGGAGTGCGGCGCCGGCGGACGCCTGAGCGGGCAAGGCGCGATCGGTGGCGGTCGAGAGAGGGGAAAAACGGGGCATGACCAGCGTGACAGTGGCCGTGTCCCCGTGAGTCAGGCGGAAAGCAGCGAGCGACAAGCGTTCAGGCGAGGAGCGGTCATGCAAGAGCAATGTCTATGGACCCAGGGTGCGCAGGAGCCGGCGCCCGTCACCGAGACGCTGGACACCGCGTTGCGCACCCGCGTGTGCGTCGTCGGCGGCGGGATCACCGGTCTCTCCACAGCGCTGCATCTGAGCGCCGGCGGCACCGAGGTGTGCGTGCTGGAGGCGGGGGATATTCCCACCGGGGGGTCCGGACGCAACGTCGGGCTGGTCAACGCCGGCCTGTGGGTGCCGCCGGACGATATTGTCAAGGCGCTCGGCGAGGCCGACGGCGAGCGCGCCAACCGGGTACTCGGCGGCGCCCCGGCCAAGGTGTTCTCACTGATCGAACGCCATGGTATCCAGTGTCATCCTACGCGCACCGGGACCCTGCACCTGGGGCATAACGCCAAGGGCTGCGACGAGTTGGCCCGGCGGCGGGACCAGCTCGTCGCACGCGGGGCACCGGTCGAGTTGATCGAAGGCGAGGCGTGCGAACGGCTCACCGGGACCCGGCGCATTCGCGCCGCGCTGTGCGACCGCCGTGCCGGTACGATCAACCCCGCCGAGTACACCCGTGGGCTGGCCCGCGTCGCCCAGGCCCAGGGCACCCGGCTGTTTACCCACAACCCGGTGTCGAGCATACAGCGCGAGGGTGACGGCTGGCGCCTGAGCACCCCCCGCGGCAGTGTCACCGCCGATCGGGTGGTGATCGCCACCAATGCCTACGCCCAGGACAGCTGGAACCAGACGCGCCAGCACTTCTTCGCCGGCCACTATATGCAGGTCGCCTCGCGCCCACTCTCCGGGGCCGCGGCGGATGCGATCCTGCCCGAGCGCCAGGGCGCCTGGGATACCCGCACGGTGCTCTCGAGCATTCGCCGCGATGCCGCCGGGCGGCTGGTGCTGGGCAGCCTGGGGCGTGGCGAAGGGCGGCCACGGGTCTACCTGAAGAGCTGGGCCGATCGCATCGCCGGCCACTACTTCCCCGAGCTGGGCCCGGTCGAGTGGGAGTGCACCTGGAGCGGCCGCGTCGCCTTCACCCCGGATCACACGCTGCGCCTGTTCGAACCGCTGCCCGGGATCGTCGCCGCCTGCGGCTACAACGGCCGTGGCAACACCACCGGCACGGTGGTGGGCGAGGGCTTCGCCGAGTATCTCAGCCGCGGCGACGACAGCCTGCTGCCGCTGCCACTCAAGTCCTACCGCGCCGTACGCGGGCGCGGGCTATGGAGTGCGGCCTACGAAAGCGGCTTTTCGCTCTACCACCTGGGGCAGTGTCTGCGCCTGTTGGCCTGAGCGTGACTCGCTGCCAGCGCTCGCGTCAGCCGTCTACGTGTCAGTCGTTGCCAGGTCAGGCCGCAGGCGGGTACAGCGGCCAGTGGCGTGAGCGGATCAGCGTCAGACAGTGGCGCAGCTCGCCATCCAGGGCGCGATCCTCGTCCACCGGGGCGAAGTGCTCACGCAGGCGTTCGACCATCGCCGCCAGCGGCGCGGGCAGCGGATCGCCACGCAGGTGCACGCCCTGCAGCGCCGCCAGCAGGGTGGCGGCGGCGACCTGCTCACTGAGTTCGAGCACGCGCAGGGCGTCACGGGCGGCGATGGTCCCCATGCTCACCTTGTCCTGATTGTGGCACTCGGTGGAGCGCGAGAAGACGCTGGCGGGCAGGGTGCCCTTGAGCGCCTCGGCGGCCCAGGCGGAGGCGCCGATCTGCACCGCCTTGAAGCCGTGATTGATCATCGCCCGTGCCGCTGGCGCACCGGAGAGATTGCTCGGCAGGCCGTGGTTGTAGCGGCTGTCGACCAGCAGCGCGAGCTGGCGGTCGAGCAGGTCGGCGACATTGGCGGTGAGGGTCTTGAGGCTATCCATGGCGAAGGCGATATGGCCACCGTAGAAGTGGCCGCCGTGCATCACCTCGCCCGAGTCGGGGTCGATCAGCGGGTTGTCGTTGGCGCTGTTGAGCTCGGTCTCGATGAAACCGCGCAGCCAGCCGAGGCTGTCGGCCAGCACCCCCAGCACGTGGGGCGCACAGCGCAGCGAGTAGCGATCCTGCAGGCGCTGCTGCGGTGCGGCGGACTCGCTCTCCAGATCCGCGCGCAGCCAGGCGGCGACCTGGCCCTGACCGGGGTGCGGCTTGGCCGCGAACAGGCGCGCGCCGAAATGGTCCGGATTGCCGCGCAGTGCGGCCACATTGAGGGCGGTGATGCGGGTGGCGAGCCTCAGCAGATACTCGGCGCGGACGAAGGCCTGGCATGCCAGCGCGGTCATCACCGCGGTGCCGTTCATCAGCGCCAATGCCTCCTTGGGGCGCAGGGTCAGCGGTTCCCAGCCCAGCTCCGCGTGGACATCGGCCGCCATTCGGACGTCGCCGCGCCAGATCACCTCGCGCTCGCCGCAGAGCATGGCGGCGACGTAGGAGAGCGGTGTCAGGTCGCCGCTGGCTCCCACCGAGCCCTCTTCGGGGATTCTCGGCAGCAGATCTTCCTGTAGACAGGCGTGAAGCCGCTCGAGCAGCTCGAATCGCACTCCGGAGACGCCCTGACACAGCGACTGCAGGCGTGCCGCGAGCACCGCCCGTGCCGCCTCGGGCTCGAGAAAGCGGCCCAGGCCGCAGCCGTGAAAGGTGTAGAGCTGACGCGGCAGCGCCGCCACCTGGGCCAGGGGAATCGCGGTGACGCAGGAGTCGCCATAGCCGGTGGTGATGCCGTAGATCTGCCCCTCGCGGTCGAGCAGCCCCTCGACCGCCTGGGCGCCGCGGGCGATACGCGCGCGCCACGCCGGGTCGTCGTCCAGCCGTGAGGCGGCGCGGCGTTCGGCCAGCGCGACCACCGCCTCCAGGGTCAGCGGGGTGGGGCCGAAGGTGATCGGCGCAGGGGCATGAGGCATGGCTCGGCATCCACTGGGTTCGGGAAGGTGCCGAGTGTAGCCGGGCCATGCATTCGGCGGCCAGCGCCGCTGGGTGCGGGGAGTGAACCCTAGCGCTAAGGACTCAGGTCGATGGGCGTTCGGCGGTGAGGAAGAAGCGCACCTTGGGCTCGGCGGCCAGCAGCGGGGTCGAGCCCGCCTTGAACGGGGCGTAGTGCGGCATGGTGGTGTGGTGCTCGAAGGCGGCACGGTCGCGGTAGACCTCGTGCAGCACCACCAGATCCTCGCTGCCTTCCGGGGTCAGCACGTCGAAGGTGTAACAGCCCTCCTCGTTGGCCAGCGACTCGCTGGCATCGTTGTGCGCCAGCGCCAGAAAGGCCGGCACCTGGCCCGGTTTGATCTGAAATTCGGCAATGACCACGAAGTGGGTGTCAGCGGTCATGAAGACCTCCCTGTTGGATGAACGAGTGGTGTCGTAAAAGCTAAGTGTAGGTGCAACGTCGGACGTCTGCTGACGGCTACGTCATAGCTCCCGAGAACCCCGGCGGAACCAGGCGTGGCAGGCGGCGCTCGAGCAGCCGGGCGGCATCCATCACCCGCATATCGTCGAAACGCGCCGCGACCAGGTGCAGGCCGACCGGCAGGCCGCCATCATCGAGGCCGCAGGGCAGCGACGCTGCCGGCTGCTGGGTGAGGTTGAACGGGTAGCTGAACGGGGTCCAGTCCATCCATTGCAGGTAGCGACCGCCCTCGGGCACGTTGCTGCCGACGGCAAAGGGGGCCAGCGGCAGCGTCGGCGTCACCAGCAGGTCGTAGTGGCGATGGAACTCGGCCATTTGCGCGGTCAGCGCGGCGCGCGCCTCGCCGGCACGCTGATAGTCGCTCAGCGAAATGCGCGCACCGCGCTCGGCGATGGCCCGCAGACCGGGGTCGAGGCGTTCGCGCTGGGCCTCGTTCAGACCGCCCACCAGTCGCGCGGCGCCTGCGAACCACAGGGTGTTGAAGGTTGCCTGGGGGTCGGTGAAACCGGGGTCGATCTCTTCGACCTCGGCGCCCAGCCCGCGCAGCACGGCGACGGCCTCATCCACCACCCGGGCGATGTCCGGCGCGACTTCGACATAGCCCAGGTCGCGGCTGTAGGCGATCCGCCAGCCCCGCAGGTCGTCCGGCGGTGAGCGGCGCCAGTCGAGCGGGCAGGGCGGGCCGGCGTAACCGTCACGCGGATCGGGCTGGGCGATCGCGCTCATCATCAGCGCGGCGTCCTCGGCGCTGCGGGTCATCGGGCCGAGGTGCGAGAGTGTGGTCATGGCGCTGGCCGGCCACTGGGGCACCCAGCCGAAGGTTGGCTTGAGCCCGAAGGTGCCGGTAAAGGCGCAGGGGATACGGATCGAGCCGCCGGCATCGCTGCCTTGATGCAGCAGGCCCAGATTGAGCGCCGCGGCGGCGCCGGCTCCACCGGACGAGCCGCCCGGGGTCAGGTTCGGATTCCAGGGGTTGCGGGTGATGCCGTGGAGGGGGTTGTCGGTCACCCCCTTCCAACCGAACTCGGGGGAGGTGGTCTTGCCGAGCAGCACGCTGCCGGCCTCGCGCAGGCGGGCGGCGAACGGGGCGTCGGTGTCCCATGGCCCGGCCGCCGAGGTGGTTGCCGAGCCCTTGCGGGTCGGCATGCCGCGGGTCGGGGTCAGGTCCTTGATGGTCACCGGGATGCCGTCGAGCGGCCCCAGCGCCGTGCCGCGGCGGTAGCGCGCTTCGGCGGCGCGGGCGGCCTCCAGCGCGCCTTCGGCGTCGACGTGACAGAAGGCGTTGACGGTGGGGTTGTGGTGCTCGATGCGGGCCAGGCAGTCTTGCGCCAGTTCCACCGGCGAGATCTCGCCGGCGGCCAGCAGGGCCCCGGCATCGACGGCGCTCAGGCTGGCCAGGTCGGTGTCGCTCTTTGTCATGATCAGGCTCCTTGTTGCGCCAGTTCTAGGGTGGCATGCAGCAGCACGTCGGCGCCGGCGGCCACGTCTGCGGGGCTGGCGTATTCGGCTTCGTTGTGGCTGATGCCCTTCTCGCAGGGAATGAAGATCATCGCGGTCGGTGCCACGCCGGCGACGAGCACCGCGTCGTGCCCGGCCCCGCTGACGATGTCGCGATAGGCATGGCCGCCCGCCTGCGCCGCCCGGCGCACCGCGGCGATACAGTCGGGATGGAAGTGCTGCGGCGGGTTGTTCGCCGTCTGGGTCACCGCGAGCGCCAGGTCGCTGGCGCTGGCGATCTTCTCCAGCGTCTGGCGGAACTCGGCGACCATGGCGTCGAGCACGTCGCCGTCGCTGTGGCGCAGGTCGACGCTGAGGGTGACCTCGCCGGGAATCACGTTGCGCGAGTTGGGCAGTACCTGGCAGGCGCCGACGGTGCCACGGCCGTCGGGCTGGTGAGCCATGGCGATGGCATCGACGGCCTCGATCACGCGGGTGGCGCCGAGCAGCGCATTGCGGCGCAGGTGCATCGGTGTGGAGCCGGAGTGGGCGGCCATGCCGGTCAAGGTGACATCGAACCACTGGATGCCCAGCGCGCCGGTGACCACGCCGATGGTGTCGCCCTCCTCCTCGAGGATCGGCCCCTGCTCGATGTGCGCCTCGAGATAGCCGGCGAGGCGGGCCGGGCGATGGGCGTCGTCACCGACGTAACCGATCGCCGCGAGTGCCTCGCCGGCGCTGATGCCTTCGGCATCGCGCCGCGACAGGGCGTCGTCGAGTGTCAGTTGGCCGACGAAGACACCGGAGCCCATCATGCAGGGGGCGAAGCGGCACCCCTCCTCGTTGGTCCAGGCCACCAGCTCCAGTGGCCGTTGGGTTTCGATGCCCTGGGCGTTCAGCGTGCGGATCACCTCCAGCGCGGCCAGCACGCCGAAGCAGCCGTCGAACTTGCCACCGGTGGGCTGGGTATCGATATGGCTGCCGATCACCACCGGGTCGGCGGTGTCGTCGCGCCCCGGACGGCGCGCGAAGAGGTTGCCGATGGCGTCGAAGCGCACCGTCAGACCTTCCGCCTCGCACCAGCGAGTCAGCAGATCGCGACCCTGCCGGTCGAGCTCGGTCAACGCCTGGCGGTTGCAGCCCCCCTTGGGGGTGGCGCCGATCTTGGCCAGTGTCATCAGGCTCTGCCATAGGCGCTCGCCGTCGATGGTCAGCCGGGTCGCGTGAGAAGAGGAAGTGGTGGTCATGGTGTTGTCCTTATCCTTGTCGAGGGCACCCTGATCGGCGCCGTTCAGGCACTCAGCGCCAGAAAGCGGTCGCGGATCGCGGGGTCGTCGCGGAACGCCTGGGCGCTACCGTGATAGACCACCCGGCCCTGTTCGAGCACATAGTGGCGGTCGGCGAGCTGTTCGCAGACCCGCAGGTTCTGTTCGACCAGCAGCACCGGCAGCCCCAGGCCGCGGATATCTTTGAGGATGCGCACGATCTCGTCGACGATCACCGGTGCGAGTCCTTCGGTGGGCTCGTCGAGCAGCAGGATGCGCGGATCGTTGATCAACGCCCGGGCGATGGCGAGCATCTGCTGTTCGCCCCCCGAGAGAGCGTTGCCGCCGTTGCGGCGACGCTCCTCGAGTCGCGGGAAGAGGCGGTAGATGTCGGCGAGTTGCCAGCGGCTGCGGCGCCGGGCGGCGATCTTGAGGTTCTCCTCGACGCTGAGCAGGCCGAAGATACCGCGATGCTCGGGTACCAGGGCGACCCCCTGGCGGGCGATGCGGAACGGCTCCTGACCGTTGATGACTCGCCCCTCGAAACGCACCGCTCCTTGCCGCGGCGGTACCAGTCCGACGATGCTCTTGAGGGTGGTGGTCTTGCCGGCGCCGTTGCGTCCCAGCAGGGTGACCAGCTCGCCGGCCTCGACGTGGAGCGAGACGCCTTCGAGCACATGGCTCTTGTCGTAGTAGCTGTGGATGTCGTCGACCTCGAGCATCAGGCGGCCTCCCCCAGATAGGCGGTGCGCACCCGCGCATCCTCGCGCACCGCTTGTGGCGTTCCCTCGACCAGGATCTGGCCGCGGTTCATGACGGTGATGGTGTCGCTGATCGACATCACGATGCTCATGTTGTGCTCGATCAACAGCACGGTGTGATCGCGCCCCAGCTCGGCGATCAGCCGGGTCATGGTGGGGATGTCGTCGACCCCCATGCCCGAGGTCGGCTCGTCGAGCAGCAGCAGGCGGGGCCTGGCGCATATCGCCATGCCCACTTCCAGAATGCGCTGCTGACCATGTGACAGGGTGCCGGCGGGCAGCTCGGCGCGCGCGGTGAGCGCCAGGCGTTCGAGCATCTCGTCGGCGGTGGCGGCATGGCGGCGGTGGCTGTCCAGGCGGCGCCAGAAGTCCAGCGCCCGCCAACCGGCCGTGCCCTGGGCGGCCAGACGGAGATTCTCGCGAACGCTCAGGTTCTGGAACAGGCTGGTGATCTGGAACGAGCGCGCCATGCCCAGCGCCACTCGCCCATGGGCGGGGCGGCGGGTGATATCGCGACCGTCGAACAGGATCTGCCCGCCACTGATACGGCGCTCGCCGGTCAGACAGTGGAACAGGCTGGTCTTGCCGGCGCCGTTGGGGCCGATGACGCTGTGGATGGTCCCGGGTTGGATACACAGGCCGACCCCGTCGACGGCGTGGAAGGCACCATAGGCCAGTGTCAGGTCGCGGGTTTCCAGCAGTGGCGAAGTCATGCGTCCTCCTGCGTCTTGCGCGCGGCGCCGGCGCGCCGGCGTCCCAGGGATTCGAGGCCGCCCCACAGGCCGCCGCGCATGAACATCACCACCGCGATCAAGGCCACCCCGAGCAGCAGCATCCAGCGCGGCCACAGGGCGGAGAGCAGGTCGCCGAGGATGACGATGGTACCGGCGCCCAGCAGCGAGCCGAACAGCGATCCGGTGCCGCCGATGATGGTCATGATCAGGATCTGCTCGGACATCGGTAGCTCGATGTTCGATAGCGGCGCGAAGTTGAGCAGCATGGCGTAGAGCGCCCCGGCGAGTCCGGTGACGGCGCCCGACAGCGCGAAGGCGAGAATCTTGAAGTGGCGGGTGTCGTAGCCCACGGCGGCGGCACGCGCCTCGTTCTCGCGAATGGCCAAGAGGGTACTGCCGAAAGCCGAGTCGATGACCCGACGCGCCCCCAGATATAGGAACACGAACAGCACCGCCACCAGGCCGTAGAAGGCCAGCGGCGACTCGAGATCGAACAGGGTGAAACCGCCGATGGCCACGGGAGGCCGCGGCACGTCGAGCAGACCGTTGTCGCCGCCCGTCCAGTCGCTCAGGGTATAGGCGATGAAGTAGGCCATCTGGGTCAGGGCCAGGGTCAGCATGACGAAGTAGATCCCCGTGCGGCGAATCGCCAGGGCGCCGACCAGCAGCGCCAGCAGGCCCCCGGCGGCGGCCGCCAGCAGCAGTGCCGTGAACAGCCCGACCTGCCAGTGGATCATGGCCAGGGCCGCCACGTAGGCACCGCTGCCGAAGAAGATCGCCTGGCCGAAGGAGAGCAGGCCGGTGTAACCGAGCAGCAGGTTGCAGCCCAGCACGGCCATGGCGAAGATCAGGATCTCGCAGGCCAGCGTGGCCGAAGGCACCACCAGGGGCAGGGCGATGACTACCGCCAGCATGGCCAGGGTCGTCGCCGCCGGCCGCCGCCGGAAGATGGCGTTGGCGGGGCGGCTGTCGCCGCGCGCCGGTGTCGTGAGCTTGGGGTTCATCTCAGGCCCTCCCGAACAGGCCGTAGGGCCGTAGCAGAATGACCACCGCCATCGCGGCATAAATCATCAGACTCGATCCCTGCGGCCACAGGCTGGCCATCAGGCTCTGCACCACGCCCACCATCAGGCCGGCGGCCAGGGCGCCGCCAAATGAGCCCATGCCGCCGATCACCACCACCACGAACGCCACACCGAGGATCTCCGGGCCGAGAAAGGGATTGGCACCGCGCAGCGGCGCGGAGAGCACCCCGGCCAGGCCGGCCAGTGCCACCCCCAGGGCAAAGGTGATCGAGAACAGGCGGAAGATATTGGTGCCGAGCAGCGATACCGTTTCGGTGGATTCGCTGCCGGCGCGTACCAGGGCGCCGAAGCGGGTGCGCTCCAGCAGTAGCCAGAGGGCCACGGCCACCAGGGCGGCGAAGCCGATCAGGAACAGCCGGTACTGCGGGTAGGCGAAGTGACCCAGTCGCACGATGCCGCGCAGCAGCTCCGGCGTCGGCACGCTCTTGCCCACCGGCCCCCAGAGCATGATCGAGACTTCCTGGATGATCAGCGCAATGCCCAGGGTGACCAGGATCTGGAAGGTGTGCGGCAGATGATAGATACGCCGAATCAGGCTGCGCTCCAGCAGCCACGCCAGCAGCCCCACCGCGAGTGGCGCCAGCAGCAGCGACAGCCAGAAGTTGCCGGTCAGGGTGACCGTGGTGTAGCAGAGGTACGAGCCGAGCAGGAAGAAGGCGCCGTGGGCGAAGTTGACGAAGTTGAGCAGACCGAAGATCAGAGTCAGACCGACCGAGATCAGGAAATAGATCATCCCCAGTCCCAGCCCGTTCAGGATCTGGAAGAGATAGACGTTGAGCATGATGGCACCTCGCCGGGAGCGGAAGTGGTTGATGCCAGGCCGCGGAGGTGACGCTCGTCGCCCCCGCGGCAACGGTCACAGGTGGCAGCCGCTCTGCGCCGGCGACAGGAAGGATTGGCCCGAACTGACGATGTCGGCGTAATCGCTGGCGTCGGTCATCTCGGCGGCACCCTTGCCCTCGAGCAGGTAGTAGTCCTTGAGCACCTGATGGTCGGCGGCGCGAATCGTCTCCTCGCCGGTGGGGCCTTGGTAGGTGCGCCCCTCGAGGGCGTGGATCAGTGTCTCGC
Organism: Salinicola sp. RZ23; assembly: GCF_003206675.1. Classification (NCBI taxonomy): domain Bacteria; kingdom Pseudomonadati; phylum Pseudomonadota; class Gammaproteobacteria; order Oceanospirillales; family Halomonadaceae; genus Salinicola; species Salinicola sp. RZ23. Next base: position 125,153 of record NZ_PZJK01000010.1, on the reverse strand, counting down.
CCTGGGTCGCGCCGCTGTCGGCCACCGCCTGCAGCAGCGTCTTGGTCATGGTGTAATCGGCGGCCAGCGGGTAGTTGGGGGTGACGCCGTAGGCTTCTTTGACCTTCTTCACCAGCTCACGGTTGGCGGGGGTGTCGACCTCATGCCAGTACTGGGCACCGAAATAGATGCCGTCGATGTTGTCGTTGCCCAGCTCCTGCAGCTGCTCCAGGCCGGAGGACCACACCATGATGATATCCATCTGCTGGTTGAGCCCGAAGTTGACCGCCTGACGCAGGGCATTCGAGGATTGCGAGCCGAAGTTGAGCAGCACCAGAACGTCGGGGTTGGCGGCCATGGCATTGGTCAGATAGCCGGAGAACTCCTGCTCCTGCAGCGAGTGGTAGCTGTTGCCGACATGTTCCACACCCTTGTCCGCGAAGACCTTCTCGGCATTGCGCAGCAGCGCTTCGCCGAAGACGTACTGGGGGGTGATGGTATAGAAGCGCTTGGCGTCGGGGTGACTGTCGATATAGGGCACCAGGGTCTGCTGGATCGCCCCGTAGGTGGGCACCGACCAGCGGAAGGTGGCGGAGTTGCACTCGCTGCCGGTGATCTCGTCGGCGCCGGCCGGGGTCATGAAGACGCCGCCGGCCGAGTTGACCTCCTTGCCCACCGCCAGCGCGGTCGAGGAGAGCGTCGCGCCGTTGAACAGGCGCGCACCGTTCTGCGCGATCGCTTCCTGGACCTTGCGCACGGCACGCCCGGCATTGCCTTCGGTATCGATGGAGACATAGTCGATCTGGCGGCCCAGCGTGGCGGACATCTCGTCCACCGCCAGCTTGGAGCCCATCTCGGCGTACTTGCCGTAACTGGCATTACTGCCGGAGAGGGATTTGACACCGTAGACGGTGATCGGTGTCTCGTCCTGGGCCTGGCTCGGGCCCGCCGCCAGGCCGAGACCCAGGGTAGCGGCCAGCAGGGTGGCGGGAAGCAGCCGGGTGGAGACCCGCGGGGTGGTAAACCGGTTGGTGGAAGACAGCATGTCGCGTCGCATCATGAACCTCGCAATGATTGTCGTTGTTGTTGCAGAGATTGACCGGGGTGTCGGCCCCCTAGTCGGAGGCCGGAAACCCCTGGCGGGGGTTGACCAGAAACTGGTCGGCGACCTGGCCCTCGAGGGCCGTCATGTGGTGTTCGGCATCGCACATGTGGTCGTGCATCAACTCGCGTACCCGCAGCACGTCCCGCTCGCGCAGGGCCGCGACCAGCTCGACGTGATAGTCGATGTTGGCCTGATCGAACTGCTTGCGCTCCGGCTTGTAGGCCTTCTTCAGCACCACCAGGTCGCGCAGCAGATCGTTGAGGAAACCGCACAAAAAGCGCAGCAGGGGATTGGGGCAGGCACGCGCCAGGATGTTGTGGAACTCGAGCTCCAGCATGCGGTGGTGGCGATGCCCTTCGTCGCCATCGTGAGGCTGGCGGCAGCGCTCGATGTTGGCCTCCAGAGCGACGAAGTCCTCGGGGGCTAGATGGTCGATGACCGAGACGGCCATCTCGACCTCGGCCAGACGTCGCAACTGATAGACCTGGCTGCCATCGAGGTGCTGGAAATGCAGGAAGTTGCGCAGGGCACGGCTGGCGGGGTCGGTGGTGGGGGCCTTGATCAGGGCGCCCCCGCCGGGGCCGGTCTTCAGCGTGATCAACCCCTCCACCTCGAGCACCTTGAGGGTCTCGCGAATGGTCGCCTTGGCGCAGCCATAGTGGGTCATCAGCGCCTTTTCGTTGGGCAGCTTGTCGCCCGGCTGCAACTGGGCGGTGACGATCTCACGCTTGATGTCCTCGCCGATGATGTCGGCCAGCTTGCGACGGCGCGTCGGTTCCGCGGTCATGGGGTGCCTGTCTTTGTATTTATGCGAATAAATATATTAATTCGCGCAAAAGGAGCGGCACGTCAAGACGTCGTCTCCCTGGGAGGCGGCGCACGAGTGCACGTGTCTTGCACCGGCGTGGTGCCGGTGGAGTCGTCGGCATGCTGAAGGCTGTCACTAATCGCTTGTTCGATAACGGGAAGCGGGGTGCTACGTGGCAGTGCGAGGAGGGCGGGGGTGCACCAGAGGGATGAGTCGAGGGATTTTTCGATAGTCGAAAGTTTTCAGGGAGACGTGATCGATGAATATTTTTGTGGCCTGCGGGTGCCGGGAGGTGACCCTGAGCCACCCCGCCTGCCATGCACGTCATCTGCGCGACAGCGCCCCTGTTGCCGCCCCGCCAGCGCCAGGTCGTGGCATATCGACCGCCCCCCTCGCACCCGGTACCGCGAGCCCTGGCGATCACCGCTAATGAATACGGGGGCTCTAATGAATGCGCGGTGCCTCGCCCATGCCCAGCCGCTCCTGGAATTCGGCCACCGCACTCTTGAGCAGCTCCATCAGCCCGGGGATCAGCGCCGCCCCCTGCTCGGGGCCGCTGACGAACTGCTCGACGCTGACATGTACCGCCTCCTGATGGACCACCAGTTTGGCCGCCTTGATCGTGTTCATCACGTCGTTGGCGGTCTCCAGCAGCCGCAGGCGGTTGCTCGAGGCGGCGGCCTGCCACACCCCGGGCAGCATCAGTTGGAAGAAGGCCGGCTCGTCGGCAGCCACGACCAGCACGAACTCCAGATGATCCTGACGCAGGCGTGCTGCCTGTTCGTCCATGGCTTCGATATCGATCTCTTGGGCGCGCAGCCGCTCGATGTAGTGCGCCAGTGGCGTCTGTTCGGATGACATGGTGGCGCTCCGCTAATGAAGTCAATCAGGCTTCGAACGGCAGGCGGCGACGCGCTCGGCGACGCGACCCGGTTCGAATGCGATCCCCACAGTGTAAGCGAGATTGCCGGCCGGAACCTGACCGTATGCGTCGGTGACTTGCTGTCACGGCAGGCGTGGCTGCCCGGTGGCGGTGCGCATGCTACCCTCGCGCCATGTCTGCCAACGCCCCCCAACTCCGCCCCTATCAGACCCAGGCCGTCGACAACGTCATTGCCCACTTTCGCGGCAGTGACGACCCGGCGGTGGTGGTGCTGCCCACGGGGAGCGGCAAGTCGCTGGTGATCGCCGAGCTGGCGCGGCGTGCGCGGGGGCGCGTACTGGTGCTGGCGCACGTGCGTGAGCTGGTCGAGCAGAATCACGCCAAGTATCTCGCCTACGGGCTCGAGGCGGATATCTTCAGCGCTGGCCTCAAGCGCAAGGAGAGCGCACGCCAGGTGGTGTTCGGCTCGGTGCAGTCGGTGGTCAACGGCCTCGAGGCGTTTGCGGCCGGTGACTTCACCTTGCTGGTGATCGACGAGTGCCACCGGGTCGCGCTGCGCCACGGTGGGGCAGAGAGCGAGGTGCAGACGAGCGCCGCGGCCCGGGCGCGGGCATCCTCGAGCTATGCCCAGGTGATCGCTCGGCTGCGCCAGGCACGGCCCAATCTCAAGATTCTGGGTCTGACCGCGACGCCCTACCGGCTGGGAGAGGGCTTTCTTTACTATCGCCACTACCACGGCATGGTGAAGGGGCCGGAGGACGCCTTCTTCCGCGACTGCGTGTTCGAGCAGCCGCTGCGGGTGATGGTGCGCCAGGGCTATCTCGCCGAACCCCGGCGCCTCGACGCCGCCCTGGCGTTCTACGACTTCTCGCACCTCGTGGCGCAGGGCAATGGGCAGTTCGCCGAGCGCGATCTGAACGGCGTGGTGCAGGGCAACCGCGCCACGCCGCAGATCGTGGCCGACGTGATCGAGCGGGCCCGCGATCGCGAGGGCGTGATGATCTTCGCCGCCACCGTGGCCCACGCCGAGGAGGTGCTGGGGCTGCTGCCGGCGGAGGCCAGCGCGCTGGTCACCGGGGCGACGCCGGGGCCGGAGCGCGAGCGTCTGATCGCCGCCTTCAAGGCGCGCGAGCTCAAGTATCTGGTCAACGTGGCGGTACTCACCACCGGTTTCGACGCTCCCCATGTCGATGTGATAGCGATCCTGCGGCCGACCGAGTCGGTGGGGCTCTATCAGCAGATCGTCGGCCGCGGCTTGCGGCTATCGCCCGGCAAGCGCGACTGTCTGGTGCTCGACTATGCCGGCAACCCATGGGATCTCTACGCCCCCGAGATCGATCAGGCGCGCCCGGACAGCGAGAGCGAGCCGGTCCAGGTCGAGTGCCCCGAGTGCGGCTTCGCCAACACCTTCTGGGGTAAGCGCGACGGTGATCTGGTGATCGAACACCACGGCCGCCGCTGCCAGGGGCTGCTATCCACACGCGACGCTGTCGATCGCATCCAACCCGGCGCGCAAAGCGACAGGTCGAACCCGGAAGCGTCAGCCAGTGCCGGCGTGGGGGCGGGCGCCAATGAAAGCCGGGGCGCGGCTTCGGGCGCCAATAAAGGCAAAGGCACGGCTTCGGGCGCCAATAAAGCCAAGGGCGCGGCTTCGGGCGCCAGTAATAAGGTGCAGTGCACCTTTCGCTTCCGCTTCAAGGTGTGTGAGCAGTGCGGCGGCGAGAACGACATCGCTGCACGCGCCTGTGGCCACTGCGGCGAGCGCCTGGTCGACCCCGACGACAAGCTGCGCGATGCGGTCAAGCTCAAGCACGCCAAGGTGCTGAGGGTCAGCGGCATGCAGTTGCAGGCGACCACCAACGGCCGCGGCGTGCCGCGCCTCAAGGTGACTTACCACGATGAGGATGGTGACACCCTGGACGAGTGGTTCGGCCTCGAGACCCGGGGGCAGCGCCATGTCTTCGCGCGGCTCTTCCTGCGCCAGCATCTGCGAGCTCCGGGCAGCGACTGGCAGCCCGCCTCGGCCGAGGAGGCCGCCGCCGAGGCGCATCGCCTGCGGGCACCTGACTTCGTCATCGCGCGCAAGAGCGGGCGCTACTGGCGTCTGGGCGAGAAGCTGTTCGACTATGCCGGGCGCTATCGCACCGCCGAGGCAGCGGATGGCTGAGTGGAGAGAACCGTTCACCGGCTAATTGTTTCACGGAGTCGGGTCGGATTGGCTAGAATGTACAGGCGTTCGTTGGAGCGCCACGCCACTCGATTCAAGGAGCTCGCCATGAGCTGGACGACCCCGGAAGTGAAGGAAATCTGCGTCGGCATGGAAATCAACGACTACATGCCCGCCGAGTTTTGAGCCCGGCAGCAGGTGCACGCGAAGCCGCAGGCCTGCGGCTTCGCGTGCTGGGGGCGGCCGCCGGAGGCGGCTCCCCGCAGTGGAACTGTCGTTGCGAGGTGTGCCGCCTGGCCTGGGCCGGTGACCCGCGCATCACCCCGCGCACGCAATCCTCGATTGCCATCAGTCGCGACGGCGAGCAGTGGGCGCTGATCAACTGCGCCCCCGAGATTCTCGCCCAGATTCGTCACAACCCGGTGCTGCAGCCGCAGCACGGTGACCGCCATACCCCGATTCGCAGCGTGCTGCTGACCAACGCCGACGTCGACCATATCGGCGGGCTGCTCAATCTGCGCGAGCGTTCGCCGTTCCGGCTCCTGGCCACACCGTCGATCCAGGCGGTGCTCAAGGCCAACCCGATCTTCGAGGTGCTCAACGCCGAGTGCGTGACGCGCGAGCCGGTGGCGCTCGAAACCGCCTTCGAACTGCTCGATGGCGTCAGCGCACGGCTGTTCGCGGTGCCGGGCAAGACCGCGCTCTACCTGGAAGGCGACACGGTCGAGATCGGCGTCGAGGGTGAGGATACCGTCGGCGTGGAGTTCATCGGTGCCGGCTCGCGGGTCTATTACATCCCCGGCTGCGCGGCGATGACGCCGAGCCTCGCCGCGCGTCTGGAGGGCGCCGATCTGGTGCTGTTCGATGGCACCCTGTGGCGCGACGACGAGATGATCAGCGCCGGTGTCGGCGTCAAGACCGGGGCACGCATGGGGCATATGTCGATGTCGGGCGACGCGGGCAGTATTGCCGCCTTCGCCGAATTGGCGGTGCGCCGGCGCGTTTTCGTGCATATCAACAACACCAACCCGGTGCTGATCGAGGGCTCGCTGGAGCGCGCCCAGGCCGAGCGCGCGGGTTGGGAAATCGCCTACGACGGCATGGAGCTTGCGTGTCGCAGCTGAAAGTCGAGAACCATCCCGATCTGGTCGAACCCCTGAGCATGGCAGCGCTGGAAGCACGCCTGCGCGAGGTGGGCGAGACCCGCTATCACCATCGTCATCCGTTCCAGCTGATGCTGCAGAACGGCGAGCTGGACAAGCGCCAGGTGCAGGCCTGGGCGCTCAACCGCTATTACTATCAGGCGATGATTCCTATCAAGGACGCCTCCTTGATCGCCCGTCTCGACGATCCCGAGCTGCGTCGTATCTGGCGCGCCCGGCTGGTCGACCATGACGGCGAGGCGCCGGGCGAGGGCGGCATCGCGCGCTGGCTGAAGCTGACCGATGGCCTGGGACTGGGGCGTGAACTAGTGGTCTCGACCCGCGGCATCCTGCCGGCCACACGCTTCGCGGTGGAGGCTTACACCCACTTCGTGCGCGATCGCACGCTGCTGGAAGCGGTGGCCTCCTCGCTCACCGAGCTGTTTTCACCGATGGTGATCGGCCAGCGGGTGCGCGGCATGCTGGCGCACTACGATTTCGTCTCGGCCGAGACCCTGGCCTACTTCGAGCCGCGCCTGACCCAGGCCCCGCGGGATGCCGAGATGGCGCTGGATTACGTCAAGCGCCATGCCCAGCGGGCCGACCAGCAGCAAGCGGTGATCGATGCGCTGCGCTTCAAGTGCAGCGTGCTGTGGGCCATGCTCGATGCGCTCCAGCACGCCTACGTGACGCCAGGTCAAGTCCCGCCGGGCGCCTGGAACGGCGAGCCGGAAATGGGAGGGCAGCCGACATGAATCCATCAGCGCCAGCACTCGCGGAGGACGCGATCGTGCGTCTGCCGCGCGGCGTGAGACTGCGGGAAGACAAGGCCCGCGGCGGCTGGGTGCTGCTCGCCCCGGAGCGCGTGTTCCAGCTCGACCCGGTGGCCCGTGAAGTCCTCGCACGGGTCGACGGCGAGCGCGATATCGGCGCCATCGTCGATGATCTGGCCGCTGCCTTCGCGGCCCCGCGCGAACGCATTCTCGGCGACGTGCGTGCCATGCTCGCCGATCTGATCCTCAAGCAAGTGCTGGAAGTGGCATGAGCCATCTCGATGACCCGGCCCGCCCCGCGCCGCCGCTCGGCATGCTGGCGGAGCTGACCCACCGCTGCCCGCTGCAGTGTCCTTACTGCTCCAATCCGCTCGAACTGACGCGCAAGCGCGACGAACTCGACACGGCGACCTGGCAGCGTGTCTTCGCCGAAGCCGCCGAGCTGGGTGTGCTGCAGGTGCATCTCTCCGGCGGCGAGCCGGCGGCACGGCCGGATCTCGAAGCGCTGGTGGCGAGCTGCGTCGAACACGGGCTCTACACCAATCTGATCACCGCCGGGGTCAATCTCTCGCGGGCGCGACTCGAGGCCCTGGCCGAGGCCGGGCTCGACCATGTGCAGCTCTCGATTCAGGGCGCCAGCGCCGAGGTCAACGACCGCATCGCCAATCTGCCCGGTGCCTTTGCCAAGAAGATGGCCTTCGCCCGCGATGTCACCGCGGTGGGCCTGCCGCTGACCCTCAACAGCGTGATCCACCGGCACAATCTGCACCAGTTGCCCGAGTTGGTGGAGCTCGCGCTCGACCTGGGGGCCCGGCGCCTGGAGATCGCCCACGCCCAGTACTATGGCTGGGCGCTGGAGAACCGCGCCGCGCTGATGCCGCCGCGGGAGCAGGTGATGGATGCGCTCGCGCTGGTCGAGGCGGCGCGTGAACGGCTCGCGGGCAAGCTGGTGATCGATGCCGTGGTGCCGGACTACTATGCGCGCCTGCCCAAGCCATGCATGAACGGCTGGGGGCGGCAGTCGCTCAACGTCACCCCGGCGGGCCGCGTGCTGCCGTGCCACGCGGCGGAGACGATTCCCGGCCTTGCGTTCTGGGACGTGCGCGAGCACGGTCTCGGCGAGATCTGGTACGACAGCCCGGCCTTCAATGCCTATCGCGGTACGGCGTGGATGCCGGATACCTGCCAGAGTTGCGAGCGGCGCGAGATCGACTGGGGCGGCTGTCGCTGTCAGGCGCTCGCGCTCACCGGGGAGGCCAGCCAGATGGACCCGGTGTGCGAGCGTTCGCCCTATCACGACGAGGTCCAGACGCTGGCGATCGTCGATGCCAGCCGCGATGCTGAGTTCCGTTATCGGCGCTTCGGACGTTAGGGGCGCTGACTGGCTTTTCTTGGCCCTGGCACGTCTCACCCCTAGACGTTCTATTCCGCGGCCGCGCTATCCCTTGGGCTTCCATCCCTTGTTAGACTGCCGAATTGGCGTTGAGCGATTTCATCCAGCACCCGGCCGGGAGGCGACATGGGCGTGATCGATTCCGAGCAGGAACCCGATGCCGCCGACGCGGCGTCACCCGAGCAGCTGCCGCTGGATTTCGTGGTACGGGTCAACGGCGAGACGCTGACCCAGCTGCCCGAGGATCTCTATATTCCCCCGGAGGCGCTCAAGGTCTTCCTCGAGACCTTCGAGGGGCCGCTGGATCTGCTGCTCTATCTGATCCGGCGCCATAACCTGGATATCCTGGCGATCAACGTCGCTGCGATCACCCATCAGTACGTCGAGTATGTCGAGCTGATGCAGGCGATGGAGATCGATCTCGCCGGCGAGTATCTGGTGATGGCGGCGATGCTCACCGAGATCAAATCGCGCAGCCTGTTGCCACGACCGCCCAGGGCGGACGCGGACGACGACGAGGAGGACCCCCGCGCCGAGCTGATCCGCCGGCTGCAGGAGTACGAGCAGCTCAAGCTCGCCGCCGAGGAACTCGACGCGCTGCCGCGCCTGGGGCGTGACTGGCATCCGGCCCAGGCGGCGCTGCCCACGCTCACGCCGCGGGTGGTGCATCCGGACGTCGAACTGGGCGAGCTGCTCGGCGCCCTGGGGCAGATGCTCAAGCGTGCCGACCTGCGCCAGTCGCACCGTATCAGCCGCGAGGCGCTGTCGACCCGCGATCGCATGCAGGCGATCATGCAGCGGCTCAGCGCCGATCAATTCACCCCGTTCGAGGCGCTGTTCACCCCCCGCGAAGGGCGCGCCGGGGTGATCGTCACCTTCATGGCGATTCTCGAATTAGCGCGTGAGTCGATGATCGAAATCGTGCAGAATGCGCCGCTCTCGCCGATCCACGTGCGTGCGCGGCTGGCGCTTGAGGCGGGGGTCGAGGCCGCCTTCGACGCCGACGGAATCACGGACGAGGCGGCGGACGAGCCGGTCTTCGCCACCGATACCGAGACGGGCGCGACTGATCCCGGCGCGCCGCCGGGCCGACAGCAGCGATAGCGAAGCGATACCATGAACCGTCTGACCGATCCCTACGTGACGCCGGCGCTCGACGAGATTCTCGAGGCCGTGCTGCTGGCCGCGGGCGAGCCGCTGTCGCTGGAGCGGATCGAAGCGGTGTTCGACGAGGGCAAGCCGCCCTCGCGGGCGGCGATTCGAGAGTCGCTCAACAAGCTCTCCGAGCGCCTGCTCGCGGGGAGTGCGCTGGAGCTGATGGAGTCCGCCTCCGGCTATCAGGTGCGTATTCGTCAGCGCTACTCGCCGTGGGTCTCGCGACTGTGGGACGAGCGTCCGCAGCGCTACTCGCGGGCGCTGCTGGAGACGCTGGCGCTGATCGCCTATCGTCAACCGGTGACCCGCGGCGACATCGAGGAGGTGCGCGGCGTGGCGGTGTCGAGCTCGATCATGCGGACCCTGGTCGAGCGCGGCTGGATTCGTGCCGTGGGCCAGCGTGACGTCCCCGGGCGCCCGGCAGTGTATGCCACCACCCGGGCGTTTCTCGATGCCCTGGGGCTTAAGAGTCTCGATGCGCTACCGCCGATGCACGAGCTGAAGCACTTCGAGACCTTCGAGACCGCGCTGTCCACGGAGGATGCCGCGAGCGCTGACAGCGCACCCGGAGCAGAGACCGAGAGCCCCGGGGCGGAGAGCGAGATGCCCGCGGTGGAGAGTGATACGCCGAGCGGCGATGAACAGACAGTATCTTCGGCAGCGTCGGCACTCTCCGACGCAGGCGAGCACGCCGAGACGGCGTCCCCCGGCCAGTCGTTGAGTTTTGCCGAGCTCGACGCACGACTGGCCGAACGCGCCCGCCAGCGCCAGGCCGCGGAGCCAGACTCCACGGCCGACGTCACGGACGCGGACACCCCGGAAGCCTCGGACGAACAGGATCCCTGAGCCTGGCTTCCCGCAGCCGATGAGGCATCGATAGACCCATGACAGACACCAATACCGAAAAACTGCAGAAAGTGCTGGCCCGGGCCGGCTACGGCTCGCGCCGTGAGATGGAGACCGCGATCGGCGCCGGGCGCGTCAAGGTCAATGGCAGTGTCGCCACCCTGGGCGACCGGGTCGGCGCGCGTGACCGGGTTACCCTCGACGACCGCCCGGTCAACCTGCGCGCCACCGACGAGGTGCCGCGCCGGGTGATCATGTACAACAAGCCGGAAGGCGAGCTGTGCACGCGCAAGGACCCGGAAGGGCGACGCACCGTGTTCGAGCGGCTGCCGCGTCTGAAGGGCGAGCGCTGGATCGCGATCGGTCGTCTCGACATCAACACCAGCGGGTTGCTGCTGTTCACCACCGACGGCGAGCTGGCCAACCGGCTGATGCACCCGTCGCACCAGATCGAGCGTGAGTACGCCGTGCGCGTCATGGGCGAGGTGCAGCGCGAGCACGTGGTCAACATGGTCGAGGGTGTGATGCTCGAGGATGGCCCGGCGCGCTTCACCGACGTTCAGGAGTTCGGCGGCGAAGGCATCAACACCTGGTTCCACGTGGTGATCCTCGAAGGGCGCAACCGAGAGGTGCGCCGGCTGTGGGAGTCCCAGGGGCTGACCGTGAGCCGGCTCAAGCGCGTGCGCTACGGCAATATCTTTCTCGACAAGCGCGCCAAGGCTGGCGAGTGGCTCGAACTCTCCCAGGACGAGATCGACGAACTCTCCAACATGGCCGGGCTGGAGCCGCGCAAGGTGCCGGAGCTGACCCCGGATGAGAAGAATCGCTGGAGCCGCGACAAGAACAAGCGGCGCCCGGTCACGGCGATGAAAAAACCGCGGCGGCCGCGGCGCGACGCCTGACGTCTTGGCGGCTTGACCGATGCCGGGCCAGCGTCTCCTCGACGCTGGTTCGTCTCGTCGCCTTGGCGTGTGCTTGGCATCAGCGGCGTGGTGCAGAGTCGGTGCAGGTGGGTGAGAAAAAACGCTTGCCTGCTCCGGGGCTTACCAGTAATATGTGCGCCCAGTCGGTAAGGGTCGTTAGCTCAGTTGGTAGAGCAGTTGGCTTTTAACCAATTGGTCGTAGGTTCGAATCCTACACGACCCACCACCGCCGACGGGTCGATGCAGTTTGCAAGTTTTGGGTCGTTAGCTCAGTTGGTAGAGCAGTTGGCTTTTAACCAATTGGTCGTAGGTTCGAATCCTACACGACCCACCATCGATCTCCCCCCTCGCCGTTTTTCGGCAAGCGACTCGACACCTTCGTCGGTCGTGTGCAATGGGTCGTTAGCTCAGTTGGTAGAGCAGTTGGCTTTTAACCAATTGGTCGTAGGTTCGAATCCTACACGACCCACCATTGCTTCTTTGTTTTCGCTCTCCCTCGCACGTCGTTCCGTTTCCAGTTGCCCACTTCCCATTGCCCGTTTCCTATTGACCCACGGCCTGCGGTGTCTGCGTTGTCGCGTCTGTCGATACGGCAGGTGAGCGCGCGGCGCCACGTGGCATGTAACTGTGATAGAGATGGGGGATTCGCCGAGGAGAATCGCCATGCCCCCAGGGTCACTCGACCACACCGCTTCCCGTGCCGCCGGCTACCGCCACGCCGAGGAGCCGATCGGTAGCGTCACCGATGCCTACTCGGGTCACCTGACTCCGGATCTGGCGGTGGCGACCTATCGCAATATCCAGCGGCTGTTTCCGTCGCGCACCATCGCCGCTGGCGGGCCGGTGCGTGAGTTGTCGCGCTCGCCCAGGGGGCTGGGCGAGATCAGCGTGGCGGTGGCCGATGAGCGCTACGACCTCTACGACTATCTGGCGCTGAACAGCGTCACCGGCCTGCTGGTGCTGCACCGTGGGCAGATCCGCTACGAGACCTATCAGCGTGGCAACGGCCCCGATACCCGCTGGATGTCGATGTCGGTGGCCAAGTCGGTGACGTCGACGCTCGCCGGTATGGCGATCCACGACGGTGCCATCGCCGAGGGGCTGGCTGCGCGGGTGGGCGACTACGTTCCGGCGCTGGCCGGCAGTGCCTATACCGAGGTGACCCTGCGCGAGCTGCTGATGATGGCTTCCGGGGTGGGCTGGAACGAGACCTACACCGACCCCGGCTCAGACCGTCGAGCGCTGCTGGCGGCCCAGCTCGAACAGCGCCCTGGAGCGGCGATGGCGGTAATGGCGAAGCTGCCGCGGGTGGCACCGCCGGGCACGCGGCACAACTACAGTACCGGCGAGACCCAGATCCTGGCGGAGATGGTCAGCCGCGCCGTGGGGTGCCCGCTGGCCGACTACCTGGCCCAGAAACTGTGGCAACCCTTCGGCATGGAGGCGGATGCCACCTGGTGGCTGGCGTCGCCCCAGGGTATCGAGATCGGCGGCAGCGGTATCGCCGCGACCCTGCGCGACTACGCCCGCTTCGGCCAGTTCCTGCTCGAAGGCGGCTGCGTGGCGGGGACGTCTCTGCTGCCGGCGGGCTGGATCGCCGAAGCCACGCAACCGAGCGTTCTCGTCGGCGGCGAGTCGGTCGACTACGGCTACATGTGGTGGAGCGGCTGGACCGAGCCTTCGCGCCGCGACCGCGCCTTCGCCGCGCGCGGCATCCATGGTCAGTATCTCTACGTCAATCCGCGCCGCGAGCTGGTGATCGTGCAGCACGCCGCGGCCCCCAAGCCGATGGGGCGGATGGTGATCGAACCGATGCGGCTGTTCGATGCGGTCGCTGCCGCGCTGACGGATGGGTAGGTCGAGCAGCGGCTGCCGATGGCACTGCGTCGAGGCGTTGTCAGAAGTTCTGCATCGCGTCGCGATAGTCGAGAAAATCCTTACGCCGCTGCTCGATCCGGCTCGCCATGGCGTAGTCGCCGCTGCGTTTGGCACTCCTGCTGGCCGAGTCGAGCTGGCGGATCGCGGTGTCGATCTGCCCCTCCAGCTGCAGCTGTTCGGCCCGTGCCAGCTGGCCCCAGACCTCGCGCCCGCTGCGACCGGCGGCTTCGGCCAGCAGGCCGAACACGTTGGGGTCTTCGGGGTACTGTTCGCTCATGCTGCGTAGCACGTCGAAGGCCTGGTCCGGCTGCATCTGCAAAAGCGCTTCCGCCTCGACCCACTGCGCCGGGAAGTAGCCTGGGGAGAGCCGCAGGATGCGCCGCGCGCGCGCCAGGGCGCCGGGGCGGTCGTTGGCCTCGAAGGCGATCTGTGCCGCGGTGGCGGGAATCATCGATAGATCCGGGTGGGTCTTGGCCAGTGCATCGAGTGTCGCCAGCGCTTCGCTGTAGTGGGCTTGCCGGGCCGCCAGCAGCGCCTTCAGGTAGCGCACCGCCGCCTCGGGCGGGTGATCCTGCTCGAGTTCGGTGAGCGCCTGGGAGGGCGTGTTCTGGTTGAGCAGCACCAGCGCGCGGGCGCGCACCATGGCGTAGGCCGTGTCGTCGTGGGCGGGCGGCGAGGGCAGCTGGTCGGCACGCGCCTGGGTGTCGCTGATGCGCGATTCGGTGACCGGGTGGGTGAGCAGAAACTCCGGTGGGTTGCCGCCCTGCAGCGTGGCCAGCTTCTGCAGCGAGCGGAACATCTTCGGCATCGCCTGCGGGTCGAAGCCGGCCTTGGCCATGGCGTTGAGCCCTACGCGGTCGGCCTCCTGCTCGAAGCGCCGCGAGTAGGCCAGCTGGTCCTGGGCGAAGGCGGCGGTGGAGCCGACCATGGTCGCCAGGCCGGCGCCACCGCCGCCGCCAGCGGCGATGATCATCCCCGCGAGCATGGCGGCCATGGTCGGTAGCTGGGTCTGCTCGATGCGTGCCATGCGCCGGGCATAGTGGCGCTGGGCCAGGTGGCCCAGCTCGTGGGCCAGTACCGCGGCGAACTCGTCCTCGTCCGGGGCCGAGGCGAACAGGCCGGCGTTGACCCCGACGATACCGCCGGGCACGGCGAAGGCGTTGAGCAGGCGGCTATCGATCAGCGTGACAACCAGTTGGTCGTCGACGCCGCTGTAGGGCACCAGCCGAGCGAGTAGCGACTGGATGTAGGTCTGGGCGATGGGGTCCTGCCAGGGGTCGGTATGGGCGCGGAACTGGCGTAGCCAGGCGCGGCCGAGGCGATGCTCGTCGCTGGTGGTGACGGTGGCGCTGGTACTGCCCATGTCCGGCAGCTGATAGCTGCCCATGCCAGGCAGCTGAGGGTTCTGCTGTGCTTGGACTGGCGCCCCGGTGAGCCCGAGAGCGGCGGCGGCCAGCGAGCCCAGCAGCAGTCTGCGCGATGCGCGCGCATGCAATCTCTTGATCATCGACCTTCTCGTATGGACGCCGACGAAAGCGACGGAAGTCGTTGTCGGTTCTGCGCTATGATGCCTTCGACCGCAGCCTGTGGCAGACGTTGCCTGCAAACCCCAGGGTATGCAACTGTCGCCACGGTGCCCACTCAACCGATGCAGGAAGTGTCATGTCTCACGCCCCCGATCATTGGCTCGACGCCTCGGGTCTGAGCTGTCCGTTACCACTGCTCAAGGCCAAGCAGGCGCTTGCCGGCATGCAGCCGGGGGAGCTGCTCGAAGTGGTCGCGACCGACGCCGGCTCGTGGCAGGATTTTGCCAGTTTCGCCGCACACAGCCGACATACGCTGGTCGACCGCACGGCCGAGGCGGGCAGCTACCGTTACTGGCTGCGCAAGATGGGTAAGGATAGCGAGGCATGAGTTTGAAAGGCGTATTGCGGCAGTGGTTCGAGCGCTACCTCTCCGACGAACAGGCGATCGTCCTGCTGGCGCTGCTGATCGGCGGTTTCGCCGTGGTGATCTGGATGGGGCAGGCGCTGGCGCCCTTTTTCACCGCGCTGGTCGTGGCCTTTCTGCTGCAGGGGGTGGTGGGCTGGCTCGAACGTCGCGGGCTGCCGCGCCTGCTGGCGGTGGGGCTGGTGTTCCTGCTCTTCCTCGGTGCGCTGCTGGCGCTGGCGCTGGTCGTGCTGCCGCTGGTGTGGAATCAGCTGATGGAGCTGGTGCAGGAGGCGCCGCGCATGTTCGCCAGCAGCCAGCTCTGGCTCGACGAGCTGCAGGCGCGCTATCCCACGGTGGTGACGCCGGATCAGATCCAGGGCTGGATCGCCTCCGCCGGGCGCCAGGCTTCCACCCTGGGCCAGCGTGCGCTGACCCTGTCGCTCGCCTCGCTGGGCAGTCTGATGGCGCTGATCATCTATCTGGTGCTGGTGCCGATCCTGGTCTTCTTCATGCTCAAGGATCGCGAACGCCTGGTCGCCTTCCTGCTTTCGCTGCTGCCGCGCCAGCGCACCCTGATGACCCGGGTGTGGCAGGAGATGGACGACCAGATCGCCAACTACGTGCGTGGCAAGACCATCGAGATCATCATCGTCGGCAGCGTTGCCTTCATCACCTTCTGGGCCTTCGGGCTGCCCTACGCGGCGCTGCTCGGGCTGATGGTGGGGCTATCGGTACTGGTGCCCTATATCGGCGCCGCGGTGGCCACGCTACCGGTCGCCGCGGTAGCGGGCTTTCACTTCGGCATGGGCGAGCAGTTCTTCTACGTGCTGCTGGCCTACGCCATTCTGCAGGCGCTGGACGGCAACGTGCTGGTGCCGATCCTGTTCTCGGAAGCGGTCGATCTGCACCCGGTCTCGATCATCCTGGCGGTGCTCTTCTTCGGCGGGCTGTGGGGCTTCTGGGGCATCTTCTTCGCCATCCCCCTGGCGACCTTGATCAAGGCGCTGGTCCAGGCCTGGCCGCGCGGTATCGCCAGCCAGGCCGAGATCAATTCCCAATGAGGGTGTTCAGCCGTTGAGTTCCTGGGCCGCGGCGAGCACCTCGTCGACGTGGCCCGGTACCTTGACCCCGCGCCACTCGCGGGCGAGCTTGCCCTCGGCGTCGATCAGGAAGGTGCTGCGTTCCACGCCCAGGTGCTCCTTGCCATACATCTTCTTGAGCTTGATCACGTCGAACTGACGGCACAGCGCTTCGTCGCGATCCGAGATCAGCTCGAACGGAAAGCCCTGCTTGGCCTTGAAGTTCTCGTGCGCCTTGAGACCGTCCCGGGAGACCCCGACCACTACGGTATTGGCGGCGCGGAAGGCGTCGATGTTGTCGCGGAAGTCGCCCCCTTCGGTGGTACAGCCGGGGGTGCTGTCCTTGGGATAGAAGTAGATCACCACCTGTTGGCCGCGATAGTCGCTGAGGCGGAAGGTGGTGTCGCTGGTGGCGTCGGCGGTGAAGTCCTCGACCGGTTGTCCGATGCTGAGTGTCATGCTGGCCTCCCATGAGCTGTGACGACGTGGAAACAGGGGCAGGCGTCGACGGGTCATGCGAGTCGGCGTGCCACTGGCATCGAACGATAGCCGATCTCGGCGGTCAATGCTCGGTGGCGCTGCCGTGGCATCGGCGCTGGCTCCGCGATGGGCAGCAGGGGCGGCGGCGCGGCTGTACAGGCCGCGGTAGCCTGAGTACCATTCGGTGTTTGCGAAATTTGCGTAGCGCGGGCAGTGCCGCGGGCGTCCGTAGCGGCCTATCGGGCCTGGCGATGGTCTCCATTCTCGGCCCGCGTCTTGGAATCCTGTGTCAGGCCCATGCGCCCGTCAGGTCATAAGGGAGAGAACCGCAACATGATCACAGGCAGCATCGTCGCCTTGGCGACACCGATGAAGGCCGGAGGCGAGATCGACTGGGAGGCGCTGCGTCGTCTGGTGAATTTCCATCTCGATCAGGGGACCGACGCCATCGTCGCCGCCGGCACCACCGGTGAGCCGACCACCATGTCGTTCGCCGAGCACTTCGACGTGATCCGCACCGTGGTGGAAGAGGTCGGTGGGCGCATTCCGGTGATCGCCGGGACCGGGGCCAACAACACCGCCGAGGCGGTGGAGCTGGCGCGCTACGCCAGCGAGGTCGGTGCCGACTGCTGCCTGTCCGTGGCGCCCTACTACAACAAGCCGACTCAGGAAGGTTTGTACCAGCACTTCAAGGCGGTCGCCGAAGCCAGCGAGCTGCCGATCATTCTCTACAACGTGCCGGGGCGCACCTGCTCGGATATCTACAACGAGACCGTCTTCCGTCTCGCCGAGCTGGAGCGCATCGTCGGGCTCAAGGATGCCACCGGCAACCTGGAGCGAGCCGAGGAGCTGATCGAGCGTCTCAAGGGCAGCGACTTCGCGCTCTACTCCGGCGATGATCCCACCGCCTGTGACTTCATGCTGATGGGCGGCCATGGCGACATCTCGGTGACCGCCAACGTCGCGCCCAAGGCGATGCACGAGCTGTGCGTGGCCGCCGCCGGCGGCAACCACGAGCGAGCCCACCAGATCAACGCGCGCCTGGCGCCGCTGCACACCGCGCTGGGGATCGAGTCCAACCCGATCCCGGTGAAGTGGGCGCTCAACCGCATGGGCTACGCCGACAAGGGCATTCGCCTGCCGCTGACCTGGCTCTCCGAGCGCTACCACGGCAGCGTCGGCGAGGCGCTGCAGCTGGCCGGGATCGAGACCGCGTGAGCCGGCCCGAGCCGCATGCCGGATGCCGAATAGACTTGCTTCGAACAAAGGTGGATGCATGAAGCCCATCCTCAAAGGGATGCCCCTGGTGCTGTGCGCGACGCTGACGCTGTCGGGCTGTGGCCTGTTCCAGGATGGTTACTACTACAATCGCGACGACGAGTATCGCGATGCCAAGATGAGCCAGCCGCTGCAGCTGCCGTCGTCGAGCAACCCGATCCGCTACCAGGACTCGATGCCGGTGCCCCAGGCGGACAGCGACTTCATGGCGTCCGAGGATAGCGATGCGCCGCGGCCGCAGCCGCTGGCCGCGGGGCCGAGCGAGGATCAGCCGTTCGTCGAGGCGCGCCAGGCGGGCAACGAGCGTTGGCTGCTGGTCAACGCCGCGCCGGCCAGCGTGTGGCCGCGTCTGCAGGGCTTCGCCGTCGACCACGGCGTGCGTGCCACCAACATCGACGCCGCCAAGGGCCGCATCCAGACCGAGCAGGGTGCGATCAGTCTGCGTCAGGGCTTGCGTAGCGGTACCAGTGAGGTGCGCTGTGACATCGGTGATGCCGGCCGCTGCCTGAGCGGGATCAAGGCCTATCTGGAAGCCAGCGGCGCCAGCGACAGCGGCGTTTCCCTGGCGGCCCAACCGCTCGACCAGAGCGAGCGGGTCAAGCTGGTCAACCGTGACGGCACCTGGCAGCTCAATCTCGCCCTGGACACCAACCGCGCCTGGTCCGAGCTCTACTATCAGCTCCAGAACGGCTTCGACTCGCAGCGGCTCAAGCTGGTCGACCAGAACCGCAGCGCCGGCGAATTCTTCGTCGACTATCGCCCTGCGGATCAGGGCGGCGGCTGGTTCGACTGGTTCGGCGGCGGTGGCGACGACTATCGCTCGTATCGCTTGAAACTGGTCTCCCAGGCGGCGCTCACCTCGGTGACCGTGACCGATCCCAAAGGCAAGCCGGTGCCGCCTGTCCAGGCGCGCGACCTGCTCGACGCCATCGCCGCGACCCTGCGCTGATGGCGGGCGAGTCGCCGCTGGCGCCGGGGGCTGCGCCCGGGCTCTACTTCGCCTCGCTGGGCAGTGGCAGCAAGGGCAACGCCACCCTGGTCAGCGACGGCGAGACGCTGATCCTGGTCGACTGCGGCTTCGGCATGCGCGAGGCCGAGCGGCGCATGGCGCGGCTCGGCGTGCATCCGCGCCAGCTCTCGGCGTTGCTGGTGACCCATGAGCACAGCGACCATATCACCGGTGTCGGGGCCCTGGCGCGGCGCTATCGCCTGCCGGTGCACCTCAGCGCCGGCAGCTGGCTCTCGGGCAAGCTCGGTGAGGTGCCCCAGCTCGATCTGCTCACGCCCCAGGCGCGCTTCGCCATCGGCGGGCTGGAGATCGATCCGGTGACCGTGCCCCACGACGCCCGCGAACCGATCCAGTTCCGGATCCGCGCCCAGGCGCGCAGCCTGGGGCTGCTGACCGATCTCGGCCACCCCACGGCCCATGTGGTCGAGGCGTTTCGCCACTGCGACGCGCTCTTTCTCGAATGCAACCATGACCCGCGCATGCTCGCCGAGGGGCCCTATCCGCCCCACCTGAAGCGCCGTGTCGCCGGGCGCTGGGGGCATCTGGCCAACGCCCAGGCGGCGACTCTGCTGCAGCGGCTGGGCCTGGATCGGCTGGAGCGGATTGTGTGCTCGCACCTCTCGGCGCAAAATAATCACCCCGAACGCGTCCTGGAAGCGCTGACGCCGCTGCTCGACGGCGACGAGTCGCGGCTGATGATCTCGACCCAGGACCACGGCACCGACTGGCAGCGGGTGGCCTGAACAGGCCGTCCGTTGCGGCGTTGCGCGACCCCCAACCCCAAGACAGCCGCCGGACGGCGGCGACGCGGAGACAGCTCCATGCAAAAACGCGATCTTCTCTATGCCGGCAAGGCCAAGTCGGTCTATCTGAGCGACGACCCCCAGCGGCTGGTGCTGCACTTCCGCGACGACACCAGCGCCTTCGACGGCAAGAAGAAGGAAGCGCTGGCGCGCAAGGGCATGGTCAACAACCGCTTCAACGCCTTCATCATGGGCAAGCTGGCCGAGGCGGGCATTCCCACCCACTTCGATCAGTTGCTCTCCGATACCGAGTGCGTGGTCAAGAAGCTCGAGATGATCCCGGTGGAGTGCGTGGTGCGCAATCTGGCCGCGGGTGGCCTGGTGCGGCGTCTCGGCGTCGAGGAGGGAATCGCCCTGGCGCCGCCCACCTTCGAACTGTTCCTCAAGAACGACGAGAAGGGCGACCCGATGATCAACGAGTCGCTGGCCGAGACCTTCGGCTGGGCGACGCCGGAGCAGCTGGCGACCATGAAGTCGCTCACCTTCCGCGTCAACGACGTGCTCAAGCAGCTGTTCCTGGATGGCGGCATGCTGCTGGTCGACTACAAGCTCGAGTTCGGCGTGTTCGACGGCGAGATCATGCTCGGTGACGAGTTCTCGCCCGATGGCTGCCGCCTGTGGGACGCCGAGACCCGTGAGAAGATGGACAAGGATCGCTTCCGCCAGGGTCTGGGCGGGGTGATCGAGGCCTACGAAGAGGTCGGCCGTCGTCTGGGCATGAGCTTCGACTGAGCGCGGCTGCCCGCCGCCAGCATAGCCCTGCGGCGCGATAGCCCAGATGGCCTGAATGAACAGAGCCCCGGCACCCAAGTGCCGGGGCTCTCGTCGTTATGAGCACTCATTGTCAAACCCGCTAACGATGGGCGCCGGGGGCAGGGCAAAGCGAGGGTCCTTTGCCATGGATGGCAAAGGTAGCGCCCAGGGAGGGGGTCATAGCGCCCTCGCGACGCCCTGCCGCTGGATAAGCCCACGTCGTCCGCTGGTTCGGAAGGTTCGCGCGGATGCGGTGTGAGAGCCGCGCGTCAGTCGAGCCGCTCGGCGCCGACGATGGTGATCGGCTGGGTCGGTACATCGGCGTGCGGCCCGCGGCGGCCGGTGGGCGTCTCGGCGATCTTGTCGACGACGTTCATGCCCGAGACCACATGCCCGAACACGGTGTAGCCGGGGTTGTAGAGATCGCGATAGTTCAGCGCGTCGTTGTCGACCAGATTGATGAAGAACTGGCTGGTGGCAGAATCCGGATCGGCGGTGCGCGCCATGGCGATGGTGCCACGGGTGTTCTTCAGGCCGCTCTTCTCCAGCGGGATCGGATCATGGGTCGGCTTGGGTTCGAGATCCGCATCCAGCCCGCCGCCCTGGATCATGAAGTCCGGTATGACCCGGTGGAACACCGTACCCTGGTAGTGACCCTCGTCGACATAGCGCAGGAAGTTGGCCACCGTGCGCGGCGCCGCCTTGGCGTCGAGTTCGAGCTCGATATTGCCCTGGCTGGTCTCCAGGCGCACGTGGGGATGATCGGCATCGGCCAGCGCCGAGGTCGAGAGCAGCGGCAGGGCGACGAGCCCGGCCGCCAGAATCGATTTCAACATGTAGAAGAGACTCCGGTATCACGGTGAAGTAAGCACCCTAGCGGGGGCGGCCCCACTAGGCCAGCCCAAAACGCTGGTGTCTCAGAGGGTGTTTACAAATTCGGCGAGCGAAGGCAAGACAAGGCAAAATCGGTCGAGAAAGCGGAGCTTACACGGGGGTAAATGAGCATTTTGAGGCCGATTTTAACGCCGTATTGTCGAGCGCAGGCATTTTGTAAACATCCTCCTCAGACCGCTCCGTCGGCGCGCGGTTCGATAGCGACCACCTGCAGGCTGTCGGCGCCATCGTCGGATGCCGCCCGGAAGCGCACATTGACGTCACGCAGGCAGACGCCGTACTCGCGCCCGGCCCCCGCGCCCGGTTTGGCGTGATAGGCCGGTCGCGGGTCCTGGGCCAGCACCTCTTCGATCAGCGCGGTCAGTCCGGCGCCGTCGGCATGCGCGGCGAGGGTGTGCCGGGCGCTGTCACTGAAGCGGACCGCCATGGGCGCGGGGGCAGCCGGGGCGAAGCCGGCCCGGGCCTGCGGTTGCGATTCCGCCCACGGCAGATAGGGCCGGATATCGACGATCGGGGTGGCGTCGCACAGGTCGTGGCCGCGCAGATGCAGTTTCACCCGGCTGCGCCGGGCGGCCAGCGGCGAGCCGGCGATGGGATGCGCGGCCGGCGTGGGGCGAGTGCTGAGTTCGACCTCCACCAGCTCCACCAGCGAGAGCCCCAGGCGGTTGGGGCGGTGGGTGCTGCGGCTGGCGAAGACCCCTACGCGCTGGTTGCCGCCCAGGCGCGGCGGACGCACCCGCGGCGACCAGGTGGTCGGGCTGCGGTCGAACACGAAACTCAGCCACAGGTGGCTGAAGGCCTCGAGTCCCTCCACCGCCAGCGGGTCGTCGAACGCTGCCTCCAGATAGAGGATGGCGCGAGCGCTGGGGGCCAGCCCCGGCTGGCGCGGAATGCCGAACTTGTCGGGGTAGTCGCTGGCGAGGGTGCCGATCGGGGTCAGCGAGAGCGGCCCTGGGCGATCGTCGAGTCTGGTGTCTGGGGTGGTCAAGGCGGGCATGTCCGAAGCCGATGGTAGCGCCACCCTGCGCGGCAACGGCAGCGTGGGGCAAGAAAGCGTCATGGTGGCGGCTGAGGCGGGCGCGCGCAATGCGTGGCTTGCCCGCCACTCAGCGCTGGCGCCGCGTGCCGAGCTGGCCGGATGCGCAGGCGGTGCCATACTGTCAGCGGAATAGGCCGGGCCTGCGATCATCATCGTGCCCGGCCCCGAGTGGTGGGGTACTTCCGCGAGTTGGCCTGACGGAACGGGCCACACGCGTATCGACGGCGCCGAGAGCGGTGCCATACCAGGGAGAGGTTCGATGAGTTTCCTACGCGTCTATCATGAGGCCGACGGCGAGCAGCCGCTGCTGACGACCCACGAGCCCGAGCGTCTGCGCCTCGAGCTGGAAGCCAACGCGATCCTCTATCGCCATCACCCACTGCCGGCGATGCCGGAGTGCGCGCCGAGCGAGGCGCTGCTGATGCGCTACACGCCGATCATCGACGAGGTCGGTCAGCTCAGCGGCTGCCGTCGGGTAGAGCTGCGGGGGATGAGCCCGCGCTATCTGGATGACGGCGGCGCCGGCGCGCTCGAGCGCGAGCGTCTCTCCAGCGAGTCGCGCAGCGACAGCGATAACTGGCACCTGCTGCTCCACGGGCAGGCGGTGTTCTATCTTCATCTCAACGGCCGGGTCTATGTCATCGGCTGCGAGCGTGGCGATCTGCTGATGATCCCGGCCGGTGTGCCGCACTGGTTCGACATGGGGCCCAGCCCCGACTTCGTGGCCTTGAGTTGGAGCGATGAGACGGCGCATCATCTGCTGGAAACCACCAGCGACATTGCGCTGCGTTTTCCGCGCTTCGAGGCGCTCTACGCCGAAGTCGCCTAGGCCCGACGTCGACCCGACCATGGCGCGGCTCGCAACCCATCCCGACCCTGGAGAGACCGTGATGCTGGAACGTACCCGCTTTCGAGAAGCGCTGCCGCGGGATGCGGCGGACCAGGCCGAGGTCTTCCATCATGCGGTCATGGAGGGCGCTTCGAGCCGTTACACCCTGTCGCAGCGCGAGGCGTGGTCGGCGGCGCTGCCGCGTACCGCCGAAGCGTGGATGGCCCGCCAGACGCTCTATCCCACCCTGGTTGCCGAGTGCGACGGCCACTGTGTCGGTTTCTGTGAGCGCGACGCCAGCGACGGGCGCATCGAGACGCTCTATGTGTGGCCCGCGATCACCCGTCAGGGTGTCGGCTCGCGTCTGCTCGAACTGTCGCTGGAGGCGCTGCTCGCCGCCGGGCACAGCCGTGTGCTGATCGACGCCAGCCTGATGCTGGCACCGGCGCTGGAGGCGCGCGGCTGGACCCGTCTGGCCGAGGAGACGGTGGAGCGCTTTGGCGAAGCGTTGCCCCGTGTGCGGTTGGCCTTTAGCCGCTCACAGGCGCTCTGACCCCCGTATCGGTGGTCGCCAGGTGCGGCGCGCGCACTCTCCAAGGCTTGCACGGCGACGATCCTGGGCCGCGGCCCCGTCTTTCCCTGTCGCAGGGAATCCGGTACAGTCGCTTGCATTATGAAAGTGAGCGAAGAGCCCGACCTCTGTCCCATTGCCCGCGCGCTGGCCTGCGTGGGCGATAGCTGGACGCTGCTGATCCTGCGCGACGCCTTCCAGGGGGCGACGCGCTTCGATCAGTTCCAGCGCGGTCTCGGCATTGCTTCCAACATGCTCACCCGGCGTCTCGAGCGCATGGTCGACAATGGCCTGCTCGAAAAGCACCGCTATCAGACTCGCCCGCCGCGCTTCGAGTACCGCCTGACCGACAAGGGGCGGGGCCTGGCGCCGGTGCTGTTGACGCTCTACGCCTGGGGCGAACACCACCTGCCGATTGCCGCCCGTGGTGTCGAACTGGTGCATCGCGATAGTGGCGAGCCGATCGTGCCGGTCATCTACGACCGCCACCAGGGTACGCCGCTGGTACCGCGCGATGTGGTGATGGTCGCCGGTCCCGACGCCACGCCGGCGATGCGTCAGCGCGCCGAACGGGCCCGGGCCCAGGGGGAGATCCTGTTGACCTCTGTCATGGAGGACACCGCCGCGGCGGATCCACTCGCCGAGGCCGCCGCCGCCCCATCCGCCGAGATCACCGGCCAGCGGCGGCGCTAGCGACATTCGATCAACGAACAGTAAGGACAACGTCATGCGACGTATCGTAGTGACAGGTATGGGCATTCTTTCGCCGCTGGGCTGCCAGCTGGAGACCGTCTGGCAGCGCCTGCTGTCCGGGGCTTCCGGGCTGCGTCGTTTGCCCGCGGAGACCGTCGAAGGTCTCGCCGTCGGCGTCGGCGGGCCGGTGCCCAGCATCGAAGAGGATAGCGCCGGGTTCGATCTCGACCGTGCCATCGACCCCAAGGAGCGGCGCAAGATGGACCGCTTCATCCAGATGGCGGTGGTCGCGGCCGACGATGCCCTCCGGCAGGCCAACTGGTACCCCCAGAGCGAAGACGAGAAGACCCGCACTGCGACCTTGATCGGCTCCGGGATCGGTGGCTTCCCGGCGATCGCCGATGCGGTACGCACCACCGACAGCCGCGGTCCGCGGCGGCTGTCGCCGTTCACCATTCCGTCGTTCCTGGCCAACCTGGCGTGCGGCCATATCTCGATCCGCCACGGCTTCAAGGGGCCGCTGGGCGCCCCGGTGACCGCCTGTGCGGCCGGCCTGCAGGC
This sequence comes from Salinicola sp. RZ23, assembly GCF_003206675.1. Classification (NCBI taxonomy): domain Bacteria; kingdom Pseudomonadati; phylum Pseudomonadota; class Gammaproteobacteria; order Oceanospirillales; family Halomonadaceae; genus Salinicola; species Salinicola sp. RZ23. Next base: position 100,180 of record NZ_PZJK01000010.1, on the reverse strand, counting down.
GATCGGCGACGCCGCGCGCATGATCCATGCCGGTGAGGCAGAGATCGCCGTGTGTGGCGGCAGTGAAGCGTGCATCGACCGCGTCAGCCTGGGTGGCTTCGCCGCGGCCAAGGCGCTCTCCAGCCACTACAACGAGACCCCCGAAGCGGCCTCGCGGCCGTTCGACCAGGGGCGTGATGGCTTCGTCATGGGTGAGGGCGCCGGGGTGATCGTGATCGAGACCCTGGAGCATGCCCAGGCCCGCGGCGCCACGCCGATCGCCGAGCTGGTCGGCTACGGCACCACCTCGGATGCCTACCATCTGACCGCCGGGCCGGAGGATGGCGAGGGTGCCGCGCGGGCGATGGCGATCGCACTGCGTCAGGCCGGCCTGGCGCCCAGCGATATCGCTCACCTCAACGCCCACGCGACCTCGACCCCGGTGGGTGATCGCGGCGAGCTGGCGGCGGTCAAGCGCGTCTTCGGCGAACACCGCCCGGCGATCAGCGCGACCAAGGCCGCCACCGGGCACCTGCTCGGCGCCGCCGGCGGGGTCGAGGCGATCTTCACCCTGCTGGCACTGCGCGATCAGGTCGCGCCGGTGACGCGCAACTATCTCGATCCCGATCCGCTGGCAGCGGAGATGGACGTGGTCCACGGCGAGTCGCGCCCGATGGCGATGGAGCACGCGATCTGTAACGCCTTCGGCTTCGGCGGGGTGAATGCGAGCGTGATCTTCAAGCGCTTCGAGGGCTGAAACGGGCGGAGCTCGCCAGTGTGGCAGCGGGCTCGACGAAAGACGCGTGCCAGCGGTGATACCGCTGGCACGCGTCGTTCGAGGTGCTCAGCTCAAGACGCCAAGCCTGCAACGCCAGAGCCGGCGCCGAGCGTCAGGCCATGGTATCGACGATACCGCCTTCGACCCGCATCGCTGCACCGGTGGTGGCGCTGGCCTGCTCGGAGGCCAGATAGACACTCAGGTTGGCGACCTCCTCGACTTCGGCCACCCGCTGGATGATCGAGGAGGGACGGTTGTCCTTGACGAAGTTGGCTTCCGCTTCGGCCTCGCTCACGCCCTGCTCAGCGGCCATCTTGGCGATCATCTTGCCCACGCCTTCCGATTTGGTCGGCCCCGGCAGCACCGCGTTGACGGTGACCCGGGTACCTGCCAGCACCTTGGCCAGCCCCCGCGAGATCGACTGCACCGCGCTCTTGGTCATGCCGTAGTGGACCATCTCGGCGGGAATATTGAGCGCCGATTCGCTGGAGAGGAACTGGATGCGGCCCCAGTCGCGCTGCTTCATGCCCTGGGCATAGTGGCGCGACAGGCGCACCGCGCTCATCACGTTGACGTCGAAGAACTGCTGCCACTCGGCGTCCTCGATCTCGAAAAAGTCCTTGGGCCCGAAGATGCCGACGTTGTTGATCAGGATGTCGCACTCGGGGCGCGCCGTGATCAGCGTCTGGCAGCCGTCGGCGCTGCCCAGATCGGCGGCCACGCCGTCGATGCTGGCGCCGGGCACCTCGCGGGTGAGGGTGGCGATCGCCTGGTCGACGCGCGCTTGGGTACGCCCGGTCACGGTGACGCTGGCGCCGGCCTGGGCCAGCCCCTTGGCGATGGCCAGGCCGATACCGGCGGTGGAGCCGGTGACGATGGCGTGCTTGGCAGTGAGATCGATCTGCATGCAAATCTCCTTGAGTCCGGGTATCGAAGCCGGCGGCACGCGTGGCCCTGAGACAGGCGCCTGAGGCGGCTCTGACATGGCCCTGGGGGGCGCCGCGCAGGTAGACTGAAGGCTGGCAGGGGCGCGCCCTGGTGCCGCCGATCATCGCCTTGGGGCGCGTGCCGCGGTGGCTTCACGTGACTCTCAAGCGTAGGACGCTTTTCGCAATTTGCCGTCCCATCGCTGAAAGCCGCGGGCGAAGCGCCTGCTTATACTCGATTCCAGACCCTATCGGATGCCGGGCGCCAAGCGCCCGAGTCCGGCCTGGCCCGGCATGTACGCCCGCCCGCCGCCAGGGATGCCGTGTCCAACCTTGAGGAGACCACGATGGCCGCAAGCCCGACGAGAGACGATTTCGACAGCTACATGACGCCCAACTACTCGCCGCAGCAGGCGATTCCGGTGCGTGGCGAGGGCAGCCGCCTGTGGGATCAGGCGGGCAAGGAGTACATCGACTTCGCCGGGGGCATTGCGGTCAACGCGCTGGGCCACTGCCACCCCAAGCTGGTCGATGCCCTGACCACCCAGGGCAACAAGCTGTGGCACCTCTCCAACGTCTATACCAACGAGCCGGCGCTGGCACTGGCGCGCGAGCTGGTCACGCGGACCTTCGCCGACAAGGTCTACTTCTGCTCCTCCGGCGGCGAGGCCAATGAGGCGGCGTTTAAGCTGGCGCGGCGCTGGGCGTTCGACAACTTCGGCGAGCGCAAGCACAAGATCATCTCGTTCAAGCAGGCGTTCCATGGGCGCACTCTGTTCACCGTCAGCGTTGGCGGTCAGCCCAAGTACTCCGAAGGCTTCGGCCCGGTGCCCGGTGGCATTCAGCACGCCCGCTTCAACGATCTCGACAGCGTGCGCGAGCTGATCGACGACGACACCTGCGCGGTGGTGGTCGAGCCGATCCAGGGCGAGGGCGGCGTGACGCCGGCCACGCCTGAGTTCCTGCAGGGGCTGCGCGAGCTGTGCGATCGTCACCAGGCGCTGCTGGTGGTCGACGAGGTGCAGTCGGGCGTCGGCCGTAGCGGCAAGCTCTACGCCTACATGCACTACGGTGTGACCCCGGACATCCTGACCTCGGCCAAGGCCCTGGGCGGTGGCTTCCCCATCGGCGCCATGCTCACCACCGACCGCGTCGCACCGTCGCTGGCGGTGGGCACCCACGGTTCCACCTATGGCGGCAACGCGCTGGCCTGCGCGGTGGGGCTGGCGGCACTGACCACCATCGATACCCCCGAGGTGCTCGAAGGCGTCGAGCGCCGGCATGCGCTGTTCCGCGAGCATCTCGAAGTGATCAACCGCAAGTACGGCGTGTTCAAGGAGATCCGCGGCATGGGGCTGCTGATCGGCGCCGAGATGAGCGATGCCTACGAGGGCAAGGCGCGGGACATCCTGCCGCTGGCGCTCGAACAGGGGCTGATGGCGCTGGTCGCCGGGCCCGGCGTGCTGCGCATGGCACCCTCGCTGGTGATTCCCGAGGCGGATATCCAGGAGGGCATGGCGCGCCTGGAACTGGCCATCGAACGTCTCGTCTCAGCCAGTGAGTGAGTCGACCGGCATGCGTGGCATCGACCCCTCTTCCCGCGTGGCCGAGAGTGTGCGGGAAGCTGGTCAGCTGCTGGTGCGTCCGGCCCAGGCTGCCGATATTGGCGCCATCGAGCGCCTGGCCAGCAGTGCCACGCCGCGGCTGACCAACCTGCCGGCCCACCGTGATCGTCTCGAGGAGCGCATTGCGCGCTCCTGCCGGGCGCTCTCCCACAACGTCGACTTCCCCGGTGACGAGGTCTACACCTTCGTGCTCGAGGACCGCGAGATCGGCGAGATCGTGGGGACCGCGAGCATTCGTGCCCAGGCCGGGGCCCAGGACGTCTACTACACCTATCGCCAGGAAACCCTGATCCACGCTTCGCAGCAGCTCAACCTGCGTCACGAGGTGCAGACGCTGTCGCTCTCCCACGAGATGTCCGAAGTGTCGCTGCTGTGTGCGCTATCGCTGGACGCGCGCTATCGCGGCACCAGCGCCGCCTCGCTGCTGCGTCGCGCACGGCTGATGTTCATCGCCCAGTACCCGGAGCGCTTCGCCGACACCCTGGGGGTGGCCTTCCCCGGCTATCTCGACGAGAACGGGGCGTCGCCGTTCTGGGATAGCGTCGGGCGCCACTTCTTCAACCGCGGCTACCACGAGATCAATCAGCTCGCCGGGGTGCGCTCGAAGAGCTTCATCGCCGAGGTGATGCCGCAGTTCCCGCTATACCTGCCGCTGCTGACGCCCCAGGCGCGTTCGGCGATCGGGCGTGAGCATCCCGCCCATGAGCCGGCGCTGGGCGAGATGCTGGCAGAGGGCTTCGTGCGCTCGCGTCACGTGGATATCTTCGATGCCGGGCCGGTTCTACGTGGTGAACGCGCACGCCTGCGTACGCTCAACCACTGCGGCTGGCATCCGGTGCGTATTCGCCCGGCGGCCTCGCTGCCGGACGCCGAGCCGGCGATGGTGGCCAACCAGCGTCTGGCCGATTTTCGCTGCACCGTGGCCCGCTACGCGCTGACCCCGACCGGTCAGCTACTGCTCTCCGAGGCTCAGGCCGAGCTGCTCGGCGTGGAGGAGGGGCGGGCGGTTCTGGTCGCGCCGCTGGCGCTGCCGGACGTCGAGGATGCATTGGACGAGGGAGACCTGTAATGCGTCTGAGACCCATCAGCCATCACGATATCGACGAACTCAAGTCGCTGGCCCAGGAGACCGGGGTCGGGTTCACCTCGCTGCCCAACGATCACGACTTCCTCGTCGCCAAGATCGACAAGGCGGTAGCGGCCTTCGAGGGCCGTGTACCCGCCTGCGAGCGGCTCTACTTCTTCGTGCTCGAAGACGAGCAGAGCGGCGAGTTGGCCGGCTGCTGCGCCATCGAAGCGGAGGTCGGGCGCGAGACGCCCTTCTATCACTACCGGGTGGGCAAGCTCGCCCACTCCTCGGTCCAGCTCGATCTGCATCGCACCATCGATACGCTGTTCTTGAGCTCCGACCATACCGGCGATGCCGAGGTCGCCTCGCTGTTCCTGCGCCCGGCCTATCGTCGCGACCGCAACGGTACGCTGCTCTCCAAGGCGCGCTGGCTGTTCATGGCGGAGTTCCGCGACGGTTTCCCGGACAAGGTGCTGGCGGAGATGCGCGGGGTGATCGATGCCGACGGCATCAGCCCGTTCTGGCAGTGTCTGGGTAGCCACTTCTTTCCCATGGAGTTCAAGCAGGCGGATCAGCTCACCGGGCTGGGCCAGAAGAGCTTCATCGGCGAACTGATGCCCAAGTATCCGATCTACACCCCGTTTCTGCCCGAGGCGGCGCGGGCGTGCATCGGCCAGGTCCATGAGCAGACTCGTCCGGCGCTGGAGATGCTCAAGAAAGAGGGGCTGCGCTGGGAAGGCTATATCGACATCTTCGATGGCGGCCCCACCGTGGAGGCCTATATCGATGACGTGGGCGCCATTCGCCACTCCCAGCGGGTACAGGTCGAGGTGAGCGGCGACGCGCTCGCCCAGGCCGAACGCCCCAGCTGGCTGGCGGCGACCACCGGCATGGCGGATTTCCGCTGCTGCTTCATCGGTCGCGGTCCCGACGCCGACGGCGTGGTCCACCTGAGTGAGGTGGAGGCGCGGCGCCTGAACGTGACCAGCGGCGACACCCTGCGCCTGCTGCAGACCTGAGCTGCTCTGAGCACCGGGCCCTGAACACCGAGCCCAGGGCATCGAGTTCGGGGCTCCGAGCTCGATGCCGGGCCCGAATCAGAGCGCCGGCGCGGCGGCCACCTCAGGCGCCCGCGCTGCAGCGAGCCGGGCCGACTTTTCAGAACCCAATCGGAGGGAAGCATGGACGCCACACAACAACTGCTGATCGACGGCCAGTGGCAAGCGGGCGAGGCGGCGGCCTTCACCAAGCACGACCCGGTCTCTGGCGCTCGTCTATGGCAGGCCAACGCCGCCTCCGCGGACCAGGTCGGTGCGGCGGTGAGCGCGGCGCGACACGCTTTTGCTGGCTGGGCGCGGCTGCCGCTGGCCGAGCGTCAGGCGGTGGTCGAGCGCTTCCGCGACCAGCTCGAGGCGCAGCGCGAGCCGCTGGCCGAGAGCATCGCCCGTGAGACCGGCAAGCCGCTGTGGGAAGCCCGCACCGAGGTCGGGGCGATGATCGGCAAGATCGCCATCTCGGTGAACGCCTACCATGAGCGCACCGGCGAGCGCGCCCGCGATGCCAACGGCACCCGCGCGGTGCTGCGCCATCGCCCCCACGGCGTGCTGGCGGTGTTCGGCCCCTACAACTTCCCCGGCCATCTGCCCAACGGGCATATGGTGCCGGCGCTGCTGGCGGGCAACTGCGTGGTGTTCAAGCCCAGCGAGCAGACCCCGATGAGCGCCGATCTGACCCTTCAGTGCTGGGTCGCGGCCGGCTTGCCCCCCGGGGTGATCAATCTCGTCCAGGGCGCCGCCGAAGTGGGCCAGGCGCTGGCCGGCCACGCCGATATCGACGGCCTGCTGTTCACCGGCAGCGCCAAGATCGGCGGCCTGCTGCACCGCCAGTTCGGTGGCCAGGTCGGCAAGATCCTGGCGCTCGAACTGGGCGGCAACAACCCGCTGGTGGTGCGTGACGTGCGCGACCCGGCGGCGGTGGTGCTGACCATCCTGCAGTCGGCGTTCCTCTCCGGCGGCCAGCGCTGCACCTGCGCCCGCCGCCTGATCGTGCCCGAGGGCGAGCGTGGCGATCAGTTGCTCGAGCAGCTGGCCGAGGCGATGCAGCAGCTGCGCGTGGCGGCGCCGTTCAGCGAACCGGCGCCGTTCTACTCAGGGCTCGTCAGCCCTGCGGCGGCGGAGGGGCTGCTCGCCGCCCAGGCCGATCTCGAGGCGCGCGGCGGCCGGGTGATCGTGCGCATGGCCTCGCTCGAAGCCGGCACCAGCCTGCTCTCGCCGGGGCTGGTGGACGTCACCGGCTGCGAGGTACCCGACGAGGAGCACTTCGGCCCGCTGCTCAAGGTCTACCGCTACCGCGACTGGGACCACGCTATCGAACTGGCCAACGATACCCGCTACGGCCTCGCCGCCGGGCTGATCGGCGGCGATCAGCCGGAGTGGGACGACTTCCTGCTGCGCATTCGCGCTGGCATCGTCAACTGGAACCGCCAGACCACCGGTGCCTCCGGTGATGCGCCCTTCGGGGGGATCGGCGATAGCGGCAATCATCGCCCCAGTGCCTACTACGCCGCCGACTACTGCGCCTACCCGGTGGCCTCGATGGAGTCCGAGACTCTGACGCTGCCCGGCGAACTGCCGCCCGGGGTCACGTTATGAGCGACGTGCGCGAGGTCAATTTCGATGGCCTGGTCGGGCCGACCCACAACTACGCCGGTCTGGCCCACGGCAACGTGGCCTCGATGCGCCACGGCGGTCTCGCCTCCAATCCGCGCGAGGCGGCGCTGCAGGGGCTGGCCAAGATGAAGTCGTTGATGGACGCCGGCTACGCCCAGGGCGTACTGCCGCCGCAGCAGCGCCCCGATCTCGGTGCGCTGCGTGCGCTGGGCTTCACCGGCAGCAATGCCGAGGTGCTGGCCCGGGCCGCCGGTGAGGCACCGCAGCTGCTGCGCGCGGTCTGTTCGGCCTCGAGCATGTGGACCGCCAACGCCGCCACGGTGACACCCAGCCGTGATGCGCCGGATGGTCGGGTGCACTTCACCCCGGCCAATCTGCAGTCGAGCTTTCACCGCTATCTGGAGCCGGAGACCACCGCCCGCGTGCTGGCGGCGATCTTCCGCGAGCCGGCGCATTTCGCCCACCATCCGGCGCTGCCGGCGACCCCGGCGTTCTCCGACGAGGGCGCGGCCAACCACACCCGACTTTGCGGCGAGCACGGCGAGTCGGGGGTGCATCTCTACGTCTACGGGCGCCAGGCGTTCGGCGGCGAGCGCGGCCCACAGCGTTACCCCGCCCGTCAGACCCTCGAGGCCAGTCAGGCGGTGGCGCGTCAGCACGGCCTGGGTGAGGCGCAGACCGTGTTCGCCCAGCAGCACCCCGAGGCGATCGATGCCGGGGTGTTCCACAACGACGTGATCGCGGTGGGCAACGGCCCGGTGCTGCTCTATCACGAGATGGCATTCCTCGACGAAGAGCAGACCCTGGATGCGCTGCGCAGCCGGATGGCCACGCCGCTGATCCCGGTACGCGTCCCCGGCGAGGCGATCAGTCTGGCGGAGGCCGTCTCGACCTATCTGTTCAACTCCCAGCTGCTCACCAATCCCGGCGGCGACATGACCCTGGTGGTACCGGGCGAGTGCCAGGAGAACGAGACCGTGTGGCGGGCGATCCAGGATCTGCTGCTGGCGGGGCACAACCCGATCGGCGAGATTCTGGTCAAGGACGTCAAGCAGAGCATGCGCAACGGCGGCGGGCCGGCGTGTCTGCGCCTGCGGGTGGCGCTCTCCGCGCAGGAGCGCGGCGCGCTGGGTGGGCGTGTGCTGCTCGATGAGCGTCTGCACGCCGACCTGGTGGGGTGGGTCGAGCGTCACTACCGTGACCGGCTGACGCCCGACGATCTGGCCGATCCCCAGCTGGCGGAGGAGACGCTCGGTGCGCTCGACGAGCTCACGCGGCTGCTCGGCATCGGCAATGTCTATCCGTTCCAGCTCGGCTGAGATGGGCCGGTTCCATCTGTCTGATTAGCGGCCCGGGCGCCCGCCCGGGCCCGTCTCTCAACTCTGACTGGCGGCGCCACCGACCATGCCGCGCTGCAGGTCGTTGTCGCGCAGGTGCTTGGCGACGGTATCTTCCGGAGAGCCGGCCATCTCGCGGAACATGCCCATCGAGCCCAGCAGGGCGGAGGACTCGTAGGGCACGAACACGCGCTCGCCATCCTTGGCCATGGTCGGCAGGATCTTGATGTAGCTCTGGCCGAGCAGATAACCCACCACGGTGCGCTTGTTCTCTTCCGTCTCGCCGATGGCGTTGAGCACCAGTTTGATCGACTCCTGCTCACCCTGGGCACGCAGAATGGCGGACTGTTTGTCGCCTTCGGCATTGAGGATCGATGATTCTCGCTGACCCTGGGCCATGGCGATGGCGGCGGACTTCTCGCCCTCGGCTTCGGTCACCGTGGCGCGGCGTTTACGCTCGGCGGCCATCTGCAGGCGCATGGCGCTCTCCACCTCTTCCGGCATGGCGATGTCCTGCACCTCCACGCGCGAGATCTTGACCCCCCACTTCGAGGCCGGCTCCTCCATGGCGGACTGAATGGCGTTGTTGACCTCGGCGCGGGATTCGAACAGCTTGTCCAGCTCCATCTTGCCCACCACCGAACGCAGCGTGGTCTTGGCCAGTACCTCGACCGCCTGGCTCATGTTGGCGACTTCATACACCGCCCGCTTGGGATCGATGATCTGGTAGTAGAGCGCGCCGTTGATGGTGACGGTGACGTTGTCGGTGGTCACCACCGGCTGGCCCGGAAAGTCCATCACCGTCTCGCGGCGGTCGATGCGCACCTCCTCGGTGGCGATCGGATAGTACTCCTCGCCCTGCTTGCGGTAGCGGATCATGCTGATCGCCCGCGGCTGCTCGATGAACGGAATGATCACGTTGATGCCGCTTTCCAGCAGCCGATTGAAGGAGCCGAGACGCTCGACCACCATCACCTCCGACTGGCGCACGATGACCAGTCCCTTGATGATGAGGATCACGCCCAGCGCGACGATGATCAGGCTGATCAGCAGCCCGGGCCCGATGAAATTCATGATGATGACTCCGTGTGGTGGGGAAGCGTGACGATGGCGACGGTGCCATCGAAGCGCTGGAAGATGACCTCGCTGTTGGCGGGCAGCTCGGTCGTGTCGCTGTCGGCGACGCGTAGCCGATAGAAGTCGCCGTTGATCTTGAGGCCGCTGGCGCCATCGAAGTCGCGCTTCAGCGTGCGGTAGTGCTTGCCACGTTCGGTGCCGGTGCCGGTGGTGCCATAGGCGACACCGCGTGGCGAGAAGCGTGGGCGGATCACCTTGATCACCAGCGGCAGCATCACCCCGGCGGCCAGGCCCAGCCCCAGCAGCTGCCAGCTGAACGAGGCGCCGAGCGCGGCCAGCAGCACCGCGGCCAGGGTCGCCACCGCCAGCCCCAGTAGCACCAGCGCGCCGGAGAGCAGCTCGGCCAGCCCCAGCAGCAGGGCCGCCACCAGCCAGACATAGGCCATGTTCCAGTCCATCGTGTCTCCACCGATCGGGTCACAAGAAAGAGGGGCGCCGGGGGCGCTGTCTGAAAAGTCGACGCGCGCAGTACTTTTCGGAAAGTGCCTAGTGTGCCCGTTGGTACGACGGCTGGATATCAGCGATTGCCGTCACCTCGTGTAAGCCTTCGACCATGATCGAGGTCGCGCAGGTCAGGCTAGTCATCACCGAGTCTGACCATCTTCGGCCGCCCCAACAGCATCCCGGCCACGCACTGGCCGGCCAGCAGCACCAGCAGGAAGCCCAGCGAGAGCTGCCAGCTGCCGCTCAGGCCGTGCAGGGCGCCGAACAGCAGCGGGCCACAGGCGGCCAGCAGATAGCCCAGGCTCTGCGACATGCCGGAGAGCATGGCGGCGTGCTGCGGTTGGCGCGTGCGCAGCACGATCATGGTCAGGGCGAAGCTGAAGCAGCCGCCCTGGCCGGCGCCGAGCAGCAGCGCCCAGCCGATCGGCGCCGCGGTGGGGGCCAGTATCAGCCCCAGCAGGGCGACGGCGATCAGCGCACACAGGCCGAGTACCAGCAGGCTGTGGTGGGTCAGGCGCGAGGCGAGGCGGGCAATGAAGTAGCTGGCGGGGATGCTGGTGAGGTTGATCATCGACAGCATCAGCCCGGCGGTGGCCTCGGATACGCCGGCTTGGATCGCCACCGCCGGTACCCAGGTCTGCAGGGTATAGAAGCCCAGCGACTGGGCGCCCATGAACAGGGTCAGGGTCCAGGCCACCGGGCTGCGGAACAGGCGCGACATCGGCGGGCGTTTGGCAGCGGTGCCGTCGCCCGCGGGCAGACGCAGCGCCAGACGCCACCACAGTAGCGCCGAGAGCACGCCGACACCCGCCCACAGCCAGATCGGGGTCGACCAGCTGCCCGAGGCGCGCATCAGCGGGACCGCGCTGCCGGCGCTGATCGTCGCCCCCACGCCCATCATCACCGTGTAGAGACCCATGGTGCGGCCCAGACGGTCGCCGCGGTCGCGCTTGACCAGGCTCGGCATGAAGACGTTGCCGAAGGCGATGCCCAGGCCCGCGCAGAGCGTGCCCGCCAGCATCAGGGTCACGCTCTCCATGCCCCGCAGCAGCCCACCGAGGGCGATCAGGCTGAGCGCCCAGGCGATCGCACGGTCGAGCCCGACGCGTGCGGCGAAGCCCGGTGCCAGCGGCGACAGCAGCCCGAAGCAGAGGATCATGCCGGTGGTGAACAGGCTTGCGGTGCCGGCGCCGATGGAGAGCGTCGACATGATCGGTTCGAGCACCGGCCCCACCACCACGATCGGCGCGCGCAGATTGATTGCGGCGAGGCCGAAGGCCACGAGCCACAGCCAGGCAGGCAGCGGAGCGCGGTTGAGCGATGTCGACATGGCAAAAGTCCGGGAAAATCGAGGCGCTAGCTTAACATCGATGAGCGATGACCTGGCGCGGCAACGGACGATTGGCGCCGAGATGTCGCCTCGACGTCGGCTGGTGTCGATCGCATCCCGGTGCGGGGCCGGGTTGGCGCACGCCGCCGAGCCAACGAGGAGGAAGCGCGGCCAGGAGGAGCGCTGGCCAGGGTCACAATGTCTGGGCAAGCACGGTACGATTTAGACATCGCTTAACGATCCGCTGGCCTGCGCTACGCTGAGAGTCGAGGTGCGAACGATACGAGGAGTCCCCGTTGGCGACACCCCCAGATGAAGTATCCGCCAAGGAGCAGGTCGCGCGTCTGACACGCCGGCTGAAGCGTTCCGAAAAGGCGCGAGAAGAGGCGGAGGCGATTCTCGAGCGACGCAGCCGGGAGCTGCTGCAGGCCAACGAACAGCTGATGGAGCGCGAGTCCGAGCTGCGCGCAAGGCTTGAGCGCGAGACTCAGCATCTGATCCGCGCGCAGCGCACGGCAAGAATGGCGACCTTTCATCGCTATCGCGGCAGCCGGATGGCGGCGTCGCCCGCCTTCAACAGTCTCCTGGGGATCGATACGCAGGCCAAGGCCAGCGAGCAGGCGCTATGGGAGTCCATCCATCCGTTCGATCGCGACAAGATACAGCGCGCGGAAACGGCGTTCTATCAATCCGCGGAAGCGGGGATAGACCACGAGTACGACTGCCGGATTCTGCGTGACGGCGAGATCCGCTGGATCCGCTGGATCATTCGCAAGGAGGTTGACGAGCAGGGCCGTTTCGTCTCGTTCATCGGTGCCATACAGGACATCACAGAGCAGCGCGCCTCCGAGCGCAGGGCACGGGCCCTGGCGCTGGTCGCCGAGCGGCGGGTGAAGCAGTTGACCCGGCTCAGCGAGGCGCTGCGCGAGAGCCGCCATGCCGCCGAAGCGGCGCTGCGGGTCAAGGCCGATTTCCTCGCCGCCGTCAGTCATGACATCCGTACGCCGTTGAACGGCATCATGGGCATGCTGCACCTGCTCTCTCTGGATACCTTGCGTGTCGATCAGCACGAACGGCTCGGGATTGCGCAGGATGCCGCCAACCAGTTGCATCGCTATATCGAAGATGTCATCGACATGGCGCAGACCGACGAAGGTGCCCTGGAGTACTGGCCGCAGGCGGTGGACATCCGTGTGCAACTCGAAGCGGTCATCCGCTTCTGGCAGGGGGGCGGGCGCCAGGAGCCGACGCCATCGCTCGATCTGGACATCGACCCGTCACTGGGGGGCACGCTGGTCACCGATCCGGTGCGCTTGCGACAGATCCTCAATGTCTGTATCGAGCGGTTGGCGGAACGGGGCGTGCCGATCCGGCTCCGCGTCGAGCGGCAACCGGAGGGGATCGACATCCTCCTCTCCTGCCGCGGTGAGGAACAGGCCCGCCTGGTGGCGGATCCGCGTCAGCGTGCACTGCTGAAGCGCTTGGCGGCGACGATCGGCGCGCAGATACGGCCGCTGAACGCGAAGGCGCGGGTAGGCATCGTGCTCTCGCTGGCGGCCGCCGAGGCGTCCCCAGGGGTCCAGCCCGAGTTCTCTGCGCCGGAAGAGACGCCACACCCCTGGCCCGAAGGCGACACGCTTCGCGTACTCGTCGTCGACGACATCGAGACCAATCGTGTCGTGTTGACGCAACTGCTGCAGGTCATGGGCTACGCCAGCGATGTCGCCTGTGATGGTGATGAAGCCGTGGAGAAGCTGCTACACGGGGGCGAGGCGTACGCTGTCGTGCTGATGGATCTGCGTATGCCGCGCATGTCCGGGGAGGAGGCGGTGGCGTGCATTCGGGCAGCGGCGGATCCGAGATGGAAGCGCCTGCCCATTGTCGCGGTGACGGCGCATGCCGGCCGGGAAGAGTTGGCGGCCTTGAGTGCACAGGGTTTCACCGAGGCGATGACCAAACCGGTCGATCATCAGCGGCTCTCGGCGGTGCTGCGGCGGGTACTCGATGCAGGCGCCCTCGACGATGCCACTCTCGACGTACCCGACGACGATGCGCTGAGCTACGAGACGACACTGGCGCCGGACCTTTCACCGTCGATGCCCATCGAGCCTGACTATTTCCGCACGCTCTTCAAACCGTTGGCCGCGTCGCGGCGGGAGTTGCTGCTGAAAGTGGCAATCGATGATCTCGACAGGCTGATCCAGGAATTGGAGGCAGGTCACGCGCGCAATAGCGCCGAGGATATCGAGCGCGCTGCGCATAGTCTCAAGGGGGTATCGGGCAACTTCGGCGCCTTCTCGTTGATGGCGGCAGTCGAGGCCTATCGGGCACTGCCGACAGACGAGGCCGCGGCACGCCTGCCGGCCCTGCGTAAACAGGTCGCGGGCGTGATCGAGCACGCCCGCGACCTGTTTGCCGATCTGGATTCGAAGTGAGCCCCTGCGACTCCGGTCGGCGCGTCAGTAGGCGCCGCGACGGCTGAGGACGGCGGGGACCGTGCGCAGCATCAGCGCGAAGTCGCGGAGGATACTGCGGCTGTTCAGGTAATCGATGTCCATGACGACCTGCTGTTCGAAGGGGATGTCGGCGCGGCCCGAGACCTGCCAGGTGCAGGTGATGCCGGGTTTGCCACCCAGACGCTGCCAGCTGGCATCGCGGTAGGTGATGACTTCGTCCGGCAGGGCGGGGCGCGGTCCGACGATCGACATGTCACCGCGCAGCACGTTGATCAGCTGGGGCAGCTCGTCGAGTGACGTCTTGCGCAGCCAGGCCCCCACACGGGTGATGCGCGGGTCACGCTTCATCTTGAAACAGACGCCATCCCGCTCGCTGCTGGCGAGCAGCTCGGCGCGACGGGCTTCGGCATCCCGCACCATGGAGCGGAACTTCAGCATCATGAAGGGTTTGCCGTTGGCGCCGATGCGGCGTTGGCGAAACAGTGCCGGGCCCCGGTCCTCGGTGCGGATGGCCAGTGAGATGAGCGCGAACAGCGGGGCGAGGACCAGCAGCGCGGAACCGGCGATTGTCACATCCACCAGGCGCTTGAGCGCCGCGTGATAAGGGGTTCGGTCCAGGCGTGCCTTCAGTCCCGCCAGCGTGGCGTGTGCCAGGAAGGTCACGTTGCCGATGAGATAGCGCTGGGCCAGACGCCGGGGTTCCTGGGCCAGACGCCACATCCACTCGCAGCCGCAGCGTCGCACCCAGGCCGGGGCGCGGCTGACATTGTCGGCGTAGTAGTCGAACAGGCCCCCGACACCCAGCACCACAGGCACCTGCAGGCGATGACGGTTCTCGGCGATCCAGTTCTCCTGAATCGGCACGCCGAAGCCCACGAACAGCAGATCCGGTTTTGCCCGGTTGATGCGCGAGATCAGCAGCTCCGTCTCCTCCGCGGCGAAGAAACCGTGTTGGGTACCGGCGATGTCCAGGGTCGGATAGCGCTGCTGCATGGCGTCGGCGGCTTTGGCCGCGGTGCCCGGGCTGCCGCCCAGCAGGTAGATCGAGAGTCCTCGGGTGGCGGCGCGGTCGCACAGAGCCGGGAACAGATCGGTGCCGTTGAGATTGTCGCCCAGCGGCGAGCCGGCCAGCTTGGAGGCGATGCGAATGCCCGACCCATCCGGGAGCAGCAGGTCGGTTTGCGCCAGGCTCTGGCGATATTGCGCATCGCGGCGGGTCACATTCACACAGTGTGCGTTGATGAAGTTGATCGTCGTCGGCGTGCGCTGAGCGGCGCGTTCGGTGATGGCGTCAACGGCCGCCTCAAGCGTGGCCGACACCAGAGAAAGGCCGAACAGGGGGGCCGTGGCCAGCGCCTGTTCAGGTGCCGGTGAGACGAAGGCAGTCGAGGTGTGGGTGTCGAGATGGGCAGTGTTCATGGTGACTCTCCAGTGGCGATCGAATGAGCTGTCTGGAGAAGGTGTTTCATAAATCGTGCCAACTTTTATTTTTTGTTAATAAACAATTATCTATGTTTATTTTTGCGGAGGAGAATGGCGTTGGGACAAGGCTTGGAAGGCGCTCGGGTTGCAGCCTGCATCGTCGAATGCAAATGGCATGTCAATTTGCGACTGAGTCGCTGGAAAGCGCCCTGTGGCGGTGGAGATATCTAGCTAATTGATTGTCATGTAAAAGGTTTTTGGAGTTGGCCCGATTATTGAATGATATGGGCAAATACTATTGACCGGTGCCGGACATGAACCCATTCGCTTTTCGCTTTCGCCATGCCCGCCAGGACGTCAGCCCACTGATGCGTGGCCTGGTCGCCTTCGGCAGTGCCGAGATGATCAATCGTGTCGTGCGTATCGTGGCGATCGTGGTGATCGCCCGGCAGGTGTCCCCCAACATCATGGGCGTGGCGGCGCTGGCCCTGAGCCTGTTCGAAGTGGTCAGAGCCTTGGCCAACGCCGGGATCGGCCAGCGGATCATCGCTGCCGACGTGGATGCATTGGCGGCGACCTGCAACACAGCCCTCAGGCTGTTCTGGTGCTGGTGCCTCGGCGTGGCTGCGATTCAACTCGTCCTGGCCGCTGGGCTGCATCTCTTCGGCATGCAAGAGATTCCGCTGATGCTGGCCCTGCTCTCCGGTGTCTATCTGTTCATGCCGGCGGGGCTGGTGCAGGTGTTTCTGCTCATGCGCGAGGAGCGCTTCGGTACGATCGCGCGGATCGCGACCGTGCAGAACGTCAGCGATCATCTGCTGACCCTGCTCTTCGTGCTGCTGTGGCCGAGTGCCTGGGCCATCGTGCTGCCCAAGCTGGTCACTGCGCCGGTGTGGCTGGTACTGGTGCGTCGGGCCAAGCGGTGGGTGCCGCAGCACGAGGCGGGGTATGTGCCCTGGCGTACCTTCATGGGCTTCGCCGTCGGTGTCCTGATCACCGAAATGGTCAATGTCGCGCGCACGCAACTCGATAAGCTGATCGTCGGGGCCGTCTTTGGTGTCAAGGCGCTGGGTATCTACTATTTTGCGTTCAACGCAGGCCTTGGTATCACCACCTCCTTCGTGATGGCGCTGGGTCAGATACTGTTCCCCTACATCTGCCGCGCGGACGGCTTGGCCGATCGCCGACGCCGGTGTCGCAAGGGGCTGATGCTGGCGCTGGTGGTGTTCATGCCGGTGTTGCTGCTGCAGGTCTGCCTGGCGCCCTGGTACGTACCGTTCATCTTCGGTGCCCAGTGGACGCCGTCGGCCCCGCTGGTCTCGATTCTGGGGCTCGGGGCGATGCCGATGATCTTCGCCGCGGTGGCCAGCGCCTGGTTGCGAGCACTCGACCAGCCGGGCGTCGAAGCCATGATGAGCAGCATGGCGACGGCGGCGGCCCTGGGTGGCCTGGCGGCCTTTGCCGGCTGGGGGCTGCTGGTGGCTGCGGGGGCCTACGTGGCGGGGCTCGCGCTGATCCTGATTCCCGGCTCGATCTGGTGCCTGAGGCAAGATGCTGGCATCGTCCAACGGATGCCGTTCAAGAGGGCCTGTGCATGACTCGACCGAGGTTTTCCGTCGTGATTCCGGTATACAACGCCGCGGACAGTATCGAGGAGACGGTCGCGAGCGTGCTGCGACAGACGGAGCCTCACTTCGAACTCTGGCTCATCGACGATGGCTCCACCGATGACTCTCTGGCGCGTCTACACGCCCTGGAGGCGCGCGATGCACGTATTCGCGTGGTCTCCATGGCCAATGGCGGTGTCGCCGCAGCGCGCAACGCTGGGGCGGACCGTGCCGAAGGAGAGTGGATCGCGTTTCTCGACGCCGATGACGTATGGCATCCCACCAAGCTCGAGCGACATTGGCAGCATCATGGCCAGGATCCACTGCTCGACATGAGTTTCGCCAAGATCGCCTTTCTGCTCGGCGAGGGGGACGACCTGGCACGCGCGCAGACAATCTCCACCGTTCCGCCGGACGCGCTGACGCTCGGGGATGTGCTGGGGGAGAATCCGGTCTGCACCAGCTCCAATCTGGTCGTCAGTCGCGAATGCTGGCAGGCCAGTGGCGGATTTCGTCGAGGCATGCAGTACGCCGAGGATCAGGAGTGGCTGGCGCGCGCCGTCAACCAGGGGCGGCGTATTCGCGGCATGGATGTGCTGCTGGTCGGATATCGACTGTCGGCCGACGGGCTGTCGGCCAATCTGCGCGCCATGTATGACGGCTGGCAGACGCTGACACAGGACTACGCGGCGGATTTCGATGCCTCCTCCGCGCGGGCGCTGTATTGCCGTTACCTGGCGCGCCGGGCGCTTCGCGCGGGCAGTTCGCCATGGCTGGCACCGCGCTTCGCGCTGGTCGGGGTGGCCAGTTCGCCACGGGCGTTCTTCCGCGATCGACGCCGGGGCCTGATGACCCTGGCGGGAGCGATGGTCAGCCCGCTGCTGCCTCGCACCCTGCGTATGCGGCTATTCGCCTAGTCTCTGCAATACAGCCCCTTCAAGACACTCCTTCGTCAAGTGCTTGTCACGATCCCTTTCTCGAGACGGTTTCCACGACAGCATGTCGTCGTCTGGCCGCTCCGCACGCTCTTGTTCCGCTGTTCTTTATCTCGCTGTTCCGTATGTCGCTGGTTCTTCTCGCCGCCGTCGCTCCCGAGCAAATTGCGAAACCGCAAAAGGCGCGCGTTGCAATTTGCGGTCATTGGCATAAAACATCGACATGATGACAGCGGATTTTTTACAAGTCTTTGATTTGTATTGTAAATAAAAGTTGGCATGGTTTTTGATACTCAAAGGGCAGGACACCATCTTCTGACCACGCTTGGAGTAACCGCCATGACCCTGCCCATCTTCTCCGTCATCATGCCCGTCTACAATGTGGAAGCTTTCGTCGGTGAGGCGATCCAGTCCGTGCTCGATCAGACGTTCCAGGATTTCGAGCTCATCATCGTCGACGATGGCTCCCTCGATCACAGCATGCAGGTATGCCGAGCGTTTTCGGATGAGCGCATTCGCATCGTGACCCAGCGCAATCGGGGGCTCGCGGGAGCCCGTAACAGTGGCATCGCGGTGGCACGCGGGCGCTATATCGCGCTGCTGGACTCCGATGATCGTTGGGACCCGACCAAGCTCGCGCTGCACTTCATCCATCTCAATGCCGATGAGTCGGTCGACGTCAGTTATTCCGGCTCCCGCCTGATCGACGCCCAGGGGCGTCCGCTCGGCGTCAGCCAGCAGCCCCGGTTGACCGGTGTCGAGGCCCGTCACGTCCTCACGCGTAACCCGGTGGGCAATGGGTCAGCGCCAGTGATTCGGCGCCGTGCCCTGGATCGCGTCGCCTTCGTACATCCGCAGGAGCCCGGACGCCTGTGCTGGTTCGACGAGAGCTTCCGCCAGTCAGAGGACATCGAACTGTGGTTGCGCATGATCGCGGGGTACGGCTGCCGTTTCGAGGGCATCGAAGGCCTGCTCACCGACTATCGCATCGTCATCGGCGGGCTCTCCTCCAATGTGATCCGCCAGTACGAGAGCTGGGAGCGGGCGATCTCCAAGGCACAGGATTACGCGCCTGCGCTGCTGGCCCGTCACGGGGCGCGTGCCCGGGCCTATCAACTTCGCTATCTGGCCAGACGGGCGGTGCAACTGGGGGATGGCTCCTTCGCCGTGGCGCTGATGCGTCAGGCGCTGGCGGCCAGCCCGTGGATCGCGCTGCAGGAGCCCTTCAAGACGCTCGAGACCAGCCTCGGCGCGATGGCAGCACGCTGGCTGTCACGTGAACGCTTTGCCATGCTGTTGAGTCGTCGTCTGGGTACCGAGGTCGCCGCATGAAAACGCTCAAGATCGTTCATCTGGTGGACGATGTGTCACCCGGTGGCGTCATGCAGGCTCTGGCCATCTTCGAGCATCCTGCCTGGGTCGGTCGTCTGCGCTGCCGGGTGGTGACGGTGAAACCGGATCATGAGCTGGCGCCGAGGCTGGATGCGGATGTGATCATGACGCATTTTCCGCCGCGCTGGCGGGCGCTGCCCTTCCTGGCGTCACTGCGACTGCGCCATCGTCACGCCCGTCTGATCCATATCGAACACAGCTATACACGTGCCTGGGCGGCGCATCACGTCGCGCACGCCGGCCGGTTTCGGATGATGTTGAACATCGCCTCTCGCCTGTTCGACAAGATCGTCTCGGTGTCGCAGGGGCAGTCGCAGTGGTTGACCGAAGCTGTTGGGATCGCGCCGCAGCGAGTGCAGGTGGTATCGCCCTGGAGCGATGTGCCCGCGCTACAGGAGATACCGCCCTCGGACTGGCAGGGGCAGCGCCCGCTGGTGGTGGGAGCCTATGGCCGATTCGTCTGGCTGAAAGGATTCGATCGGTTGATCGCCCGGTTCCTGGCCCTGGACCCCGAGCGCTATCAGCTGCGGCTGGGCGGTAGCGGGCCGGAGGAGCAGGCGCTGCGCGCGTTGGCGGGAGATGCCCCGCATATCCATTTCGTTGGTCAGGTCGATGACCGCGCCGATTTTCTGGCCGCGTGTGATCTCATCGCCGTGCCGTCGCGCTGGGAGTCCTTCGGCCTGGTGGCGACCGAGGCTCGACAGGCGGCCAGGCCGGTCCTGGTCGCGGGCGTGGATGGCCTGCCCGAGCAGGCGGCCAAGGCCGGGTGGGAAGTGGATTTCGATAGCGAACAGGGGCTGAGCACCTGTCTTCACGATCTGACGCCGCCGGGGCTGGTGGCCATGGGGTTGTCTGCGCGGGCCTCCACGCAGAGTCTCGTCGATGATCGACTGCTGCGCTGGCGTGAGTTACTGCCTCTCGACTGAGTCCCCCTCCGGCGTGGGCACATCGCGTTGCCGTCGTTTTTCTGGCGGCTCCTCCCCAGTCGTCGCCACACCGGTGCCTTGCTGGCTCCGCCAGGCAGCCTGTCTGGCCGCGATACCGACGATGACCAGGGCCGGCCAGTAGAGATAGCTCAGGATCTCCAGGTTTTCACCGAAGCTGTAGAGGGTGAGCAGCAGCAACATGGCCAGGGCGACGCGACCGATGGGTTGGTAGAGTGCCAGCCGGCCCGCCATCCAGAAGCTCGCCGCCAGCGGAATGGCCAGGGCGATCGCCCCCAGTAAGCCTTTGACGAACAGCAGACCATACCAGCTATGGTGGCTCCCGATCGGCATGTACTCGACCAGGTGGGGGCCGTTTTCCACGATGCCATGGCCGAACCAGGGCGCCTCGTTGTGCCAGCGTTCGACGGCGATGCGGCCCAGGGCGGCGCGTACCCGGCTGGAGTCGGCGCGAGCGCTGGTGAAGCGCTGCACGGCTTGATCCAGCAAGCCCTGTATCTGGGGCGACAGCAGTCCCAGGAGCAAGATGGCGGGGGCCGCGGTGAACCAGGTCCAGGGTTGGCGCAGGCGGCTGACACCGAACGACACCGGCCAGACGATCGCCAGTGCCACCAGCGCCAGTCGCGACTGGCAAAGTAGCGCGATCAGCAGGCCCGCCGACACCCCGATGACTTTCCAGCCAAGCTGCTTCTCCTCCAGCGCGCAGAGGATGTGCACGACCGCGATCATCCCGGCCGCCGGCGACCAGGGTGCGAAGAACTGCCAGCGCGGCACGCCGGTCCCCGGTTCCAGCGTATATAGAATCACCGCAAAGTACTCCGGCCCCGACCCGCCGACGATCTTGAGTGGCGAGACATACAGCTGGCTCGGTAGCCCCACGAACGGCGCGACCAGAAAGAGAGGGATCAAGATCAGCGTCTGCAGCCCCAGGCGACAGACGGCTCGATAGATCACTTCAGGGCGCACGGGCAGCAAGGCGCCGGCCAGTGGGAACAGCGCCAGCAGTGCCCAGCCCTTGGCCCAGCCGATCGAGGACTTGATGGTCTTGCCCATGCCCAGTTCATTGAGCAGATGCCCGACGATCAAAATCACCAGCATCGCCAGCATCCCCAGCATCCAGATGAGGATCACCGGATGGGGCGGTGGTGGGCGCCATGACGCGGAGTCTGCCGGCGTCAGGTACAGCGTGACTGCCGCCATCGCCGTCAGAATCCAGGCCATGGCTGGCCCGGCGATGTATAAACCGCCGAGCAGCCAGAGCAGCCAGGTGCTCTGAATGGCGACCGATATCAGCCTTTCGGCAGTAGTAGTTTGATGATCGGCTGGCGTAGCCATAGCAGCAGGAAGCCCATGATGACGAAGATGCTGGCGACCACGCCGCCAGCCACCGCGAGGACCGTCGAGGGTGATGACGGGGCGTTGGGCAGCGAGGGCGACTCGAAGGTCTGGACGAGTGGGTAGGAGGCGAAGGGGTCCGACTTGTTGGTATCCAGCCGCGCCAGAGCCGAGGAGAACACCGCTTCGGAGATACGCTGCTCCCTGAGTCGATCCGACAGTTCGGCGGCCATCTGCACCAGTTCACCATGCTCCTGGTTCTGGCGCCGAATCTGGTGGCGAATCTCGGCCAGTTCCGCGTCTAGCCCGGCCACCGTGCCTTCCGCGCCCAACAACTCGTCGAACAGTCGGGCGCGACCTTCGCTCACCGAGAGGTCGATGAAGCGCTGCAGGGTCCGGGGCGGTAATCCCGTGAGCGTCGCGCCGCGTGCCAGCATCGCCTGTTGCAGGGTGTCTTTCTGGGCCTTGAGCTCGGTCAAGCGCAGATGGCGGTCGCCCAGGGTGGCACGATCCTGATTCCAGTCGGTCAGCGCAATGGCGTAGCGCGACAGCAGCGATTGAAAGATCGGATCGGCTTTCAACAGCAGTGCGCTGCGAGCCTCTGCCAGGGACACCTGCAATAATTGACTCAGGCGCTTGGCCGTTGCCTTGTATCGCTCCAGGTCGAGCTGAACGCTGCGCTGCTGTCCTTCCAGATCGTCGACGACCCCCAGGCGCTGATTGAACTGATCCAGCGTGGCCAGTCTCGCCTCCCCCTGGAACTCGAGCACCCGCCGCTGGGCTTGCTGCAACTTCTGCTCCAGCTCCTGAAGCCTGCCGAGGTCGGCGTTCTCGCGCTTCTCCGCTTCGTCCTGTCGCAGGCGCTCCAGGCTGGCCAGGAAGCTCTGGCGCAGTGCTTCGAGACGTGCCTGTGCCTGCTCGGGCGTCGGACCGGCCATGGCGACCATGATCAGGTTGGTCTGATCGACCAGTTTCACACTCGGGTTGGGGAGCCTGTCCCCGCCATCGTCGAGGCGCTTGGCGCCGCGTTGGAGCACGAGGTCCGAACCCAGCAGACGCTTGTAATTCTCCGTTGGGCTCAGCGAGGGCGTGGCAAAGGCGGAGCTGGTCTGTGATGACGCCTGGCCGATGGACTCCAGGTTGATCGAACCGCCGACACCCGAGCCGGGCAGAATCAGGGTCATCGAACTCTTGTAGCTGACCGGTGCCAGCAGCAGATAGGCTGCCAGCAATCCCCATATCATCAGCATGAAGGGGGCGATGGCAAAGATATAGCGGCGATAGCGACCCGCCGACGGTAGCCCATCTCGGACGAGCCACCAGAGACGCAGTAACCGGCGTGGTGGGGTTGAGTTGTTATCGGTCATGGTGCGGCATCATGAATGAGGATAACGGTGGCTGCTGGCCCCAGGGCCTCGCCTACCATCGACACGGCGTCCCTGACGTTCATCCAGCGGCTGTCGTAACAGGCGAGGGCGTCACCGGGCATCAGGTAGGGATTGATACGATCCCGGTCCTGGCGCTCCAGCATGTTCTCGATATCGCGGTCGATGACCACGGTGGTGTCATCGAACGGATTGGTGGAGATCAGAATGGCCTGGCGATGCGCATTCATCGCCGAGCCACCGACGCAGTTCGCGGTGACCAAGCCCTGCAGCAGACGAGTGCCATAGGGCAGGCTGGTCGACTCCTTGCCGATCGCCGAGGTGGCATTGCTGGGGGCGGGCCGCGACAGGTTGGACATGAATACGCGTATCCCGGGGGGCGTGACCGGCGTCGGGCGCACGAGCGCTGCATCGAAGCAGTGTGTGCTGGGCACCTCGACGCGATCTCCGGGCGCCAGTCGCATGTTAGTGGCGCTCGTGCCCTGGATCAGCCCGGAGAGATCGACGCTCGTCCATTGGTCGCCACGAATGACTCGGACGTCGCCCAGGTTGGCATCCGGTCGCGCGCCGGCGGCAGCCATGATCGCCGACGACAGGTTGCGTCCCAGATTGGCATCCCCCGCTGTCGGGCCGTCGCGCTGGCCGATTCGACTCTCGACCGGGCGCTCCCCGATGCGAACGGTGCCCTCGTTGAAAATCGCCCCCCTGACCGAAATCGAGATACCGGCGCGCTCCACCAACGAGACGGCGGCGACACGCGGTAGCGGCCTGACCAGCTGCTCCGCGACGAGCACATCGCTCAAGCGTGCCTCGACCTCGGCGATGGAGCGTCCCGTCGTGTCGATCACCGGGAGGCCTGGCAGTGCCAGGCGACCGAGTTCATCGATGACGTACATCCTGGAGAGGTCGCCCGGGTCACCCAGCACGTCGACACTGAGGCGGTCCCCGGGCGCGAGACTGGCGGGTTCGGCGCGCATTTGCGCCATCGGCACATACGTTTTGCCCTCGGGAGGCGGCGGCGTCATGTCAGGCGTACATTGGCGCTGGTAGGACTCGGCGTCCCACTGTTGTGGCATCCACAAGGCTCCATCCCGATTTTCGGGCGTGGGGGCGGAGGCGCAGCCTCCCAGTGCCATTGCGGCGGTGATGATCCACGCCGTGGTGCGTGTACGGTAAGGGGCTTTCTGCATGCGCACCTCTCTACATGATCAATCATTGTAGAGAAGTCGGTGCGTAAGGGAATCGATGTTTTGTTATGTGTGGGACGATAACCCAACGGAATATTCGCAAGTTGCAAAGTCATCACTGCCATTTGCCACTGGCCCTCTCCCAAATTGCAAAAGAGAAGGTGTTTTTTGTCGCTATTCTCGCGCCTGAACGTTGGCATCGATATTGCAATGCTTCTGATAACAGCGTCGGCTCAAAGTCTACTTAGCGTGCAAGAGGGCCCATCATGAAGGGATTGATCTTTGTCGAGCTGATGAACTTTCTCGACGAACAGTTGGGAGAGGACATCACCGAGAGGGTAGTGGCAGCGGCATCGCTACCCAACGAGGCTGCATTCACGGCGGTCGGTAATTACCCCAGTCACTATGCCTCGGCCCTCGTCGCTGCAGCGGCCAGGCTGACCGGTTCCGACGCCGCGACGATGTGCGAAGATTTCGGCCGTTTTATCTTTCTACGTTTCGAGAAGCGATTTCCGCATCTGCTGGAGCGTTACCGCAGCGCGCGCGAGCTTCTCGAACACGTGCAGGGGCATATCCACGAGGAGGTCAAGGTCATTTACCCTGATGCTTCGCCACCGCAGGTGGAAACGCATAGTGATATAGAGGGCTATACCGTGACTTATCGTTCACATCGCGGCTTTGCCCATATTGCCTATGGTCTGGTCGCGCAGTGCATCTCATTCTATAGTGAAGAGAGCGACGTTTATTGGAAGTCCGATAGCACTGCGCATGACGCGTGTTTCATCATCCGGCCCAGAAAAGGTATCTATCCCCTATGACGGAAAGCACTCGGGTCTTGATCGTCGAAGACATCGTGTCTCTTGCGCTTACCTATGCCAGTCAGCTGGAGGCCGCCGGGTGCCAGGTCGAAATCGCCGACAATGGAGAGAAAGCCCGATACTACATCGAGGCTGGCCAGCGCGAGCAGCAGGCATTCGATGTCATTCTGCTCGACCTGAAATTGCCGGATGTCGACGGTCTGGACTTTCTGGAGGCTGCCCCGGAGCTGACCAAGAGCGCCAGCGTCGTCGTCATCACCGCGGATGGCTCCATCAACCGCGCCATTCAGGCCATGCGTCTGGGCGCATACGACTTTCTGGTCAAACCGGTCTCGGTCGAACGGTTGACCACGACCGTGAAACGCGCCGGCGAGCGACTGCGCCTGGAGCAGGAAGTGCAGGTGGCGAGAAGTCTGCAGCGACGTGAGCAGTTCCAGGGGTTCATTGGCGGCTCCGATGTCATGCAGGTCGTGTATCGCGCCATCGAGAACGTCGCCAACTCCAAAGCCACCGTGTTCATCACTGGCGAGAGCGGGACGGGCAAGGAAGTGGCGGCCGAGGCCATTCATGAACTCAGTCAACGGCGATCGGGACGTTTCGTCGCGATCAACTGCGGTGCCATACCGGAAAATCTGCTCGAGTCCGAACTCTTCGGTCATGTCAAAGGCGCCTTTACCGGTGCCTTGGAGAACCGCACGGGCGCTGCCAGAGAGGCCAGTGGCGGTACGCTGTTTCTGGATGAAATCTGCGAGATGGAGCTGAAGCTGCAGGTCAAATTATTGCGCTTTCTGCAGACCGGCATGGTGCAGCCGGTGGGGAGCAATCGTGCCGTGCCGGTGGATGTACGCGTGGTCTGTGCCACCAACCGTGATCCCTTGACAGAGATGAGCGAGGGGCGTTTCCGCGAGGATCTCTTCTATCGGCTCTCGGTGCTGCCCATCGATCTGCCACCGCTACGCCAGCGCGGTGACGATGTGGTGCTGCTGGCTCAGGCGTTCATGGCGCGTTTCTCTGCCGAGGAGGGCAAGGCGTTCGAGGGTCTCGATGATGAGACGCAGCAAACGCTGCATCGCTATAATTGGCCGGGTAATGTCCGAGAGCTGCAAAACGAGATTCGCAGGGCCGTGGTGATGAGCGCCGGCAACACGCTCTCTCTGGCGCATCTGGGAGCTGTCGCCACGGTCCCGACAGCCAGCGCGGAGCCGACGGAAAGAGAGTCCAGCCGGACAGATCTTTCGCTAGACACTGACGAGGCTCTGCCGGGGCTCTCTTTCCAGGGGCTGACGCTCGAGCAGATCGAAAAAATGGCCATCGAAAAGGCCATCGCCAACAATGGCGGCAGTGTTCCCGGTGCCGCACGTGATCTCGCCGTCAGTCCCTCCACGATCTACCGCAAGCTGGAAAAATGGTCGTTGACCGGAGCCTCCTCCTAGGCTGGGTCTGAAATATCGAAGAAGTCAGCCCAGATCGAGGCGCGAGGTGTAAATGTCGAAGGGTGAGATTCTGGTCGTTGGTGGCGCCGGTTATATCGGCTCGCATATGGTCGAGCATCTGCATCGCTCGGGATATCGGGTGACTGTCCTGGACAATCTCTCCACGGGACATGCCGATGCCGTCGTCAACGCTGAGCTGGTCGTCGGTGACCTGGGCGATAGAGAGGTGCTGGGGCGCCTCTTTCGGTCGCGTGCCTTCGATGCCGTCATGCATTTCGCTGCTCTGAGTGAAGTCGGTGCTTCCATGACGCAGCCCGAGGCCTATTATCAGAACAATGTGGCCAAGACCATGTCGCTGCTGGCGGAGATGCGTTCTCAGGGCGTGGATAAGTTCGTTTTCTCGTCGACGGCTGCGGTCTACGGTGATGCTCAAGAGAGCGCCATCGGGGAGTCGAGCGATACCTCGCCGATCAATCCGTATGGATGGACGAAGCGCTTCGTCGAGCAGGTTCTACGTGACTACGCTCACAGCTACGCTTTTCGCTCCATGATCTTTCGCTATTTCAATGCAGCCGGTGCCGATCCCGGGGGGCGGTTGGGCGAACGTCACGATCCCGAGACACACCTCATTCCCCTGCTGCTCCAGGCCGCTTCCGGCCGTCGAGCGGACTTTACGCTGTTCGGCCGAGACTACCTGACGCCGGATGGCTCCTGCGTCAGGGACTTCATCCATGTCGACGATCTGTGTCGCGCGCACCGTCTGGGGCTGGAGGCGCTGTTGCGGGGAGAGCAGGGCGACGTCTTCAATCTGGGTAGCGGTGTCGGCTACAGCGTTCTGCAGGTCATTGAATCGGTCAGGCGCGTGACCGGGTGTGAGGTTTCCGTCAAGACCGCTGACCGCCGTGCTGGCGACCCGGGGTATCTCGTCGCCGACGTGGCGAAGGTCGAGCGCGCGCTTGGGTGGCGGCCACACTACTCCTTGGACGAGATGGTGGCACACGCCTGGCACTTCGAAACCGGCCGGCGATGAGGTAGCGACGGCGGTTGTCGGCTGGCACCTTAGGCAAGCGCGACACGACGGCGGGGCTCGATGAGCCCCGCCGTCTTGCGTCTGGGGCTCTGTTCGACGGGGGACGGGCCATTGGCTCTGCCGCCACCTTTACCAGTCGCGACGCGCAGCTCAACGGCGCGATGAGGGAGAGCGGAGATGGACGACATCCGCGGAATAGGAGCTTGCACAAGTAAAGTGATCGTTTTACATTGAGGTCATGGATATTCGCACACGACTGATCGACACCGCCGAGCAGCTTTTCGATCGCCATGGCTTCACCGCCACGGGAATGGATCGGCTGACCCACAGTGCCGGTATTTCCAGCCGCACGCTCTACAAGCATGTCGGCAGCAAGAACCGCCTGCTGGCGATCGTCCTCGACGAGCGCGACCGCCGTTTCATGCGCTCGCTGGCGAGCGCTGTCAGCGTGGATGAGCTGTTCGGGGCGCTGGGCGTGTGGTTCGCCGATCAGGGCGCGCGGGGCTGTCTGTTTCTGCGCAGCTGGGCCGAGACCGGCGGCGACGTACCGGAAGTCGTCGAGGCCATGGAGCGTCACAAGGCACGACTGCGGCAGCGCATCGAAGAGATCGTCGAAGCGGAGACCGGGCGTCGCGACGATGAGCTGGCCGACTCGATTCTGCTGCTGGTCGAAGGCGCGACGCACGCCGCGACCTACCGGGGTAGCGCGACCGTCGACGTGGCCCTCCGCGCGGCGCGGCGGTTGATCGACGGCGCGCGCGGCTAGGTGTTGCCTGACACGTCGACGAGCGATGGCCGGATCGGGACATGTCGCTAGGCCAAAAAACGGCGACAGATCGTCAGGATTGACGATGTGAACAGCGATGCTGCACGGAGTGCGAGCGACAAGGGTCTCGCGATTCAGAAGCGGACCGGACTGGCGCACGGATTGACGCGGTATCGACGCGCCTGTGACTCGTTCCGCTCGCACATCGGGCTGTTCCGAACGCCGTTCAATGAGCCGATTGGCCACGCTGTATTGCCGAGCCCAGTACTTTTCAGAAGGTGCCTCTCGGGCGGGAATTCTCAGGCAGCACTTTTCATTCAGGGCTTTTCGTTCAGGGCTTTGTAGCCAGGCATTACTCCCTGGAGAGTGAACAGGGCTGAACTAGAGAGTGACCAGGGCTCCAACGATCACTGCCTAGCGGGTGGTCGAGGACGCTTTCCTCTGACGGCAGGAGATTGCCCTCTCCGGCGCTATGTCGGCGGATGTGTCACGCACGTAAGGAAAACGATCACTTTACATCAGGGGCGTCGTCTCGAGGTCGTCACTCTAGCCCGATTCGGTAGCCAGGGAGGATTGCAGCATGACTCACCAGGAACGTCGACTCATCGTCGCGGGAACGCTATTGATCGGCGTGAGCTACGGCTTGGCACGCTTTGCCTACGGCCTGTTCCTGCCCAGCATGCGCGAGGATGTCGGGTTGAGTTCGACGATGGCGGGGGCCATCGGCAGCGGTGCCTACGTGGGCTACTGCTTCGCTATCGTGATCAGTGCGCTACTGGTGGAGCGACTCGGTGCTCGATCCATGGCCGTTGCCGCGGCCCTGGTCGCCGCGACGGGTATGGCGATCATCTCCGCCAGCACCAGCGCGCTGTGGCTTGCCGGCGCCATCCTGCTGGCGGGGGCCAGCACCGGGCTGGCCTCGCCCCCCATGGCCGAGGCCGTCTCGAGGGCGATCGCAACCGAGCGCCAGGGCCGTGCCAATACCGTCGTCAATGCCGGCACCAGTCTCGGCGTCGCCATCTCCGGTCCGGTGGCGTTCATCGCCACGGGGCAGTGGCGAATCGCCTATGCCGCTTTTGCGGTGATCGCTCTGCTCAACGCTGTGCTGCTGTTCGTCAGCGTACCGCGTGCCGGGACGAGCGAAGCGTGTGGCGACACTGCCTCGGAGACAGCCGGCCGGCGGAACCTGGGAGGACTGTGGCGGGCTTCGGCCTGGCGAGTGATGGTGGCCTCGGTGGGCATGGGCATTGCCAGCGCCGCCTACTGGACGTTTTCGAGCGAGGCGCTACTCACGCAAGGGCAGTTATCCCAGGCGTTGGCCAACAGCGTCTGGATTCTGATTGGCATCGCCGGCCTGGTCGGCGGCCTTGCCGGGGATCTCGTCAACCGCTTCGGCATCAACGGGGTGCATCGGGCAACGCTGGCCGCGCTGGCACTTGCACTGCTGCTGCTCGCGCTGATGCCCTCGAGCCTGTCAGCCGCCCTGGGTTCAGGCGCTCTGTTCGGGGCGAGCTATATCATGCTCACGGGTATCTATCTGGTCTGGGGCGTGCGCCTCTACAGTGACCGTCCCGCCATCGGGCTCGGTTTACCGTTCTTGATGATCGCGGCAGGCCAGATCGTCGGTTCGCCACTGGCGGGCTATCTGATCGGCCACCACGGCTACGCCTTCTGTTTCATCGCCTTTGCTTCGATCGCGTTGGTGACGATGCTGATCGGTTACATGCCCGCCCGCGGCGAGCAGGCCGATGTCGGGTCGAAAACGACGGTATCGAGCCAGTCGGCCACGCCGCTGCAACGCTTCTATCTGCCCGCCATGCCGCCGCTCGGGTTGATCGACAAGATCGGCCGTCTCGCTCGTCGTAGGTCCGGACGTTGATGACGTGATTGAGGCCGAGTCCCGAGAATGCGAACTCGCTCATGTTGATGTGCCCTGTCAGCAGCTCCCCCGGCAGGGCGCGCCCAGAATGCGCGTGCGGCATCCTGTGGCGTCTCTGGCGAACTCATTGCGCGACCTCGAGCTCGATGATGGTGTAGCGGTGGCTCAGGCGACGGTTCAGCACGGGGTCGGTGAGCGTCATCGAGAAGCGCGGGCTGGGCCGGATACCGCCGATGGCCGGCACCGTGCCGCACAGCAGCAGCGTGTTGGGGGCCAGCGATTCGCCCTGCTTGAGTGCGTCCGGCAGCTTGGCCAGCAGCGTCTCGATATCCAGCAGCTCGGCCAGCGTGCCCTGCTGATAGGAGACGACCTGGCCGTTCTCTGCGATCTCACTGGCCAGTGCCAGCGCATCCCAATGCTCGCGTACGGCTTCTAGTGGCCAGGCATGTCGGGCGACCGGCTTGGCGCAGATCTGCTTGGACTCGGCAACCCCCACGGCTTCCAGCTTGCGGTCGGTATGGTCGGAGGCGAGCGTCACCCACAGTCGGCCATTTTCGTCGCTGACAAGGCAGACCTCGGCTTCGCCGGAGCCTTCGCCACCGAGCATCTCGACGTGCTCCGCCTGGGTCAGCAGCTGCGCACTGGCGCGATAGAACAGCGGCACGCGGGAGGGCGGCTTGACCCCGATGGCGGCCAGCTCGTCGATATGGCGTTGCACGCCCGCCTGATCGCGGCCGGCCCAGCCGGCGATCGCCAGCCGTTGCGGTGTGACGGTGAGCGTGCCTCCGGGGGTATCGAAAGTCAGCATTGGCGGTTCCTGAGTTGTCGTTGTCGATGACGCGGCGGATCAGAGCGAGTTCGGCAGCCACAGGGCGATGCCGGGGAACAGGATCAGCAGTACGGCCATCACCACCATGGCGGCGATGAACGGCAGCGTGCCGATCACCACGTCGGAGAACGGCTTGCCGCGCCGGGCTGCCTGCACGATGTAGAGATTGAGCCCGACCGGTGGGGTGATCAGCGCCATCTCGACGAACAGGATCATCACCACGCCGAACCACACCTTGTCGAAGCCCGCGGCGAACAGCAGGGGCGCGATGATCGGCAGCGTGATCACCATCATCGACAGCGTCTCGATGAAGAAGCCGAGGATCACCAGCAGGGCCAGTACGCAGAGCAGCAGCGCCATCGGCGACAGCTCCAGCTGTGTCAGCAGCTGCGTCAGCTGGCCGGAGAGGCCCGCCGAGGCGAGCGCGAAGTTGAGAAACGAGGCCGCCAGCATGATGAACAGGATCATCGAGGTGGTGCGCACGGTGTTGTCGAGCGCTTGGGTCAACATGCGCCAGTCCAGACGCCGGTTGAACGCGGCGAGTATCAGCGCGACCAGCACGCCGATGGCGGCGGCTTCGGTGGGCGTCGCCCAGCCGGTGTAGATCGAACCGACGATGGCGATGAACAGGACCAGCAGCGGCAGCAGGAACTTCAGATGACGCAACCGCTCCGGCCAGCTCGAGCGACGGCGTGGCCCTCCCAGCGACGGCTTGACAGTACAGAACAGGATCGCCGTCAGCATGAACAGCCCGGTCAGCAGCAGCCCCGGGAGAAGTCCGGCCACGAACAGCTTGGGGATCGAGGTCTCGGTGAGGAAACCGTAGACGATCAGGTTGATCGACGGCGGAATCAGGATGCCCAGGGTACCGCCAGCGGCGATGCTGCCGCAGAAGAGCCGCGGATGATAGCCGAGTTTGTCGCCCTGCGGCAGCGCCACGGTGGAGATCGTGGCTGCGGTGGCCACGGAGGACCCCGAGGTCGCGGAGAACAGCATCGAGGTCATCACGTTAGCGTGCAGCAGGCCGCCGGGCAGCCAGGAGAGCCAGTGATCCATGGCGCGGTAGGCGCGCTCGGCGATCCCCGCGCGCACGATGATCTCGCCCATCAGCACGAACAGCGGAATCGCGATCAGCAGAAAGGAGTCCGCCGCTGACCACAGGTTCTGGCCGAGCGCCCGCATCAGCGGAAAGAACGAGAAGAATTGATCGACACCGAAGGCGAGCAGGAACAGCACGATGGCGACCGGGATACCGGTCAGCAGCAGTGCCAGAATCCCGATAGCGAGATAGGCAAGCATCAGGACGTTCCTCCTGTCGCGGTGTCGCGCGCGCGGGCCTCGAGCGGGTCGGCGTCGTGGCCCATGCCGATCAGTGTGCGAATCGTGGCGCTATCGCCGCCGACCGCTGCCAGCAGAGCGCGAAGCGCGAGCACCGCCGCCGCCAGGGCAAACCAGGTGTAGCCCGCGACCCAGACCAGCTGCGGTATCCACAGTGGCGTCGACAGCGGCGTATTGGCGGTGGTGTGGTTGGAGAGTGACCCCGAGAACACCGGCCAGGAGTGGATGACGATCATCCAGCCGACCAGATTGACGGCGAGTATCGAGAGCAGATCGAGCGCTGCACGGGCGGCGCTCGGCAGCTTCGAGTAGCCGACATCGATACGGATATGGGCACGTTCGACCTGCGTGTGCGAGAGCCCCCAGGCCGAGAGAATGGCGAGGACATAGCCGGCGTACTCCTGGACGCCTTCGAAGGAGTAGTCCAGCAGCTTGCGGCCGATCACTTCCAGGATGACCATGACCACGACGGCCAGCAGCAGCAGGCCGATGAGTCGAGCGGCCCAGCGCGAGACGAGACGGACGGCGCCCACGAGGGCGTCGATCAGAGAAACGAGAGCGAGCATGTTGAGTACCTGCCGACGGGCAAGGACCGAGCAGTGGCGTGCCCGGCCCTTCGACCGGTTTACTTGACGATGGGGAGGGCGACGAGCGGTGCGACGTCCTCGTTCCACAGCGAGATCGTCTCGTCATCGATCCGCGAGGCCCAGCTCGGCAGGACCGCGCTGACCAGCGCCTGATGGGCGCGTTCGCGGTCGGCATCGGTCACTGCGACCAGCGTCATGTCCCCCGGCTTGCCGTGTTCGCACTCGCCATGGCCAGTCAGGCAGGCAATACCCTGCTGCTCGTCCTTGGGCAGATTGTTCCACACCGGATCGATGAAGCCGGTGACGATCTCACGCTCGATCAACTGGCGGGTGGCGTCGTCCAGTAACTGCCAGGTGGTATCGCTGATGGCGGTGATGACGGTATCCCAGCCACCCACCGGGAGGGGCAGCAGATAGTCCGCCACATCCTGCCAGCCGGAGTTGTAGCCTGAGAGCGAGCCGGTGACCGCGCAGTCGATCACCCCGCGCTCCAGCGCCCCCGGCACCTCGTTGAATGCCATGACCGTGCTCTGGGCGCCGAGCGCCGAGAGGAACTCCGCCGTGGTGCGGCCGCTGGCGCGTATCTTCTTGCCCTGCAGATCGCCGAGGCCCTTGATCGGGGTGTTGCAGAACACCACCTGCGGCGTGTTGGGCGCGATCGCCAGCACGTGCGCATCGTAGTGAGACTGCATTGCCCTTTCGGCGATCGGCATGAACGCCTCGCTGACCTCGCGGGCCTTCGCGGGGTCGGTGGTCATCATCGGCAGGTCGAGCCCTTCGAGTGCCGGCGCCTGGCCGCCGACGTAGTCGGAGAAGGTCATGCCGACATTGAACAGGCCGTTCTTCAGATAGGTGAAGACATCGCCACCGGAGATACCCATCTGATCGAAGGTGGTCATCTGGACCTGAATCCGACCGTCGCTCGCCTTGGGCAGCGTCTCGGTCCAGAACGGCTTCTCGAAGTTCTTGTGGAGCGATACGGCACTCCAGGTGCCGACGACGTTGAGGCTGGTTTCCGCACTTGCCTGTTGAGCGAGGCCGGCGGCCAGGGCGGTCAGGGTGAGACCAAACAGCATCTTTTTCATGGGGCTCTCTCGCGTATTGAGGTTGTTGTACGAGGGTGGCTCATCGCCTGATGCCAGCGCGTTTCGCGCGACGTCGTCAGCGATACTTCAAACGATGGTTGGGAATGTCGGTGATCAGCATATGGCCCGGGGCGTGGGCCATGGCGAAGGGCAGCCTCGCATTCATCAGCGCGATCTGCGGCGTCACCCCGCAGGCCCAGAACACGGGAATGTCGCCGGCTTCCATCACGGGGGCATCGCCGAAGTCCGGCTGGTGGATATCGTCGATACCGATCAGTTCCGGTCGCGCCAGGTGCAGGGGCGCACCGTGAACGCTGGGCATGTCGGTGGTGATCTGGATGGCGCGGATGGCATCGGCCGGAGACATGGCGCGCATCGACACGACATAGCTGCCATGGAACGGACCGGCGGGTATCAGCGGAATAGTGGTCCGGTACATCGGCACGATGGTGCGTGCGGCCATGTGGCGAACCGGCACGCCCTCGGCGAGCAGCGACTCCTCGAACGAGAACGAGCAGCCGAGCGAGAAGGTGACCAGATCCTGGCGCCAGCGGGAGACTAGGTCGGCCGGCTCGTCGACCAGTTCTCCATCCTCGTAGACGCGGTAGCGCGGGACGTCGGTGCGCAGGTCGATCGCCTCTCCCAGTACCTGAGGATGAAAGCTGCCCGGCTCGCTGACGTCGAGCACCGGGCAGGCGGCGCGATTGGCCAGGCAGAAGCGCAGGAAATCGGCGGCATGGTTTTCGGGGATGATGACCAGGTTGGCCTGGGCGTAGCCGTTGGCGATACCGGTGGTCGTGGTGGGCCAGTCGCCGCGACGGATGGCGGTGCGCGCCTCGGCCGGAGAGACGGTGGCGTCGAGAGAGGTCATGTCGTCGATCCTGATTGTCATTGTCGTGGCAGTTGCGACCGCCAGGGCCGGACGCCACCTTATGCAATCCAACGCTATGGGTTCACAGCGCATCAATCCAATCGATTTTTATGATTCCCTTTCATCGACAAAACCTTTCAATCCCAGCGCTTTCGGCAAAACCTTTCGATGTCAGACACATCGGCAACGCCTTGCGCCATAGCCCCCCGTCGGTAACGCCTTGTTCGGCGTCAGGCATGTTCGCGCTGGTCCCGTTGACCGAGTTCGATCGCCAGGTCGATGACGCCATCAGCCAGCGCCTTGTCGATGTGCTGCGGCCAGGAGGCCGCGAAGTCGAGCCGGGGCAGGTCGCAGGGCAGCGTGATGAGCTCGCCGCGGGCGATCTCCTGCTCGACGATGCGCGGTGGGATGGCGCCGACGCCGATACCATCCAGCGCCAGGCGCACGATGGTCCACACCGAGCCGGAGCAGTGCAGCTTGATCCGCTCGAGGCGCTCCTGATGGAGCAGTGACTGCAGCGCGCGATAGGGGCGGCTGTCACTGGCGAAGGTGATCAGGGGCGTCCCGGTACGCGCCAGCGCTTCCAGGGTGAACGTCTGGGCCGAGAAGCCCAGCTGCGGGGTGGCGATCAGACCCGTGGCATAGTGGCAGAGCGGCCGGCTGAGGATGTCCTTGGCGTCCACCGGCCCCAGCGTGAAGGCCATGTCGACCTGGCGATTGAGCAGCCGGTTGGCGAGCCCCGGCGTACCATCCACCTCGAGCTGCAGCGTCATGTCGGGAAAGCGGTTGGCGAGTTCGGCAATGAACGCCGGCAGCCAGCTGTGGGCGATGGTCTCGACCACGCCGAGACGCAGCACCCCCTGGAACGGGTTACTGGCCTCGAGCATCGCCATCGCCTCCTGGCGCGTCTCCAGCAGCAGCTCGGCATGGCGATAGAACTGCCGCCCCTTGAGGGTCGGCTGAATCGGACGCTGGGCGCGATCCAGCAGCGCGCCACCGACGATCTCCTCCAGCCGCGCAACACGGTCCGAGATCGAGGGCTGGGTCAGATGCAGGTGCTGGGCCGCCAGCCGGAAGGAGCCGAGGCGCACAATCCAGACGAAGGCTTCGATTTCCTTGAAGTCGAACATGACGAGCCGCCGCGAAGTGAGAGAGGATGAGGGCAGTAGCGCCGCGCCAGTATGACATGGACAGGGGGGCGCCCGACCTCCGCCGGTTCCATCGGTCGCAGGCGAAAGCCCGGCGCGGCAGTCGGACACGATGCCGAGACCATACGCCGGCATCACACGCCAAAACCACAAGACCCAGCATCACAAGCGAGAAGAGGAGCGCCCGATGAGCGAGTACGATACCCCCCACGAGAACGACCCGCGGCGGCGCCATTCGGCCAAGGTGGTCGATGGCCCTGGCAAGGCGGCCAGCCGCGCCATGCTGCGCGCCGTCGGTTTCAACGACGACGACTTCAAGAAGCCGCAGATCGGGGTCGCCTCGACCTGGAGCCGGGTCACGCCGTGCAACAGCCATATCGACGTGCTCGCCGACGCGGCCAGCGACGGCGCCGATGCCGCCGGCGGCAAGGGCGTGGTGTTCAACACCATCACCATCTCCGACGGCATCGCCAACGGCACCGAGGGCATGAAGTACTCGATGGTCTCGCGCGAGATCATCGCCGACTCCATCGAAGCGGTGGCGGGCTGCGAGGGCTTCGACGGCGTGGTCGCCATCGGCGGCTGCGACAAGAACATGCCGGGCTGCATGATCGGCCTGGCGCGTCTCGATCGTCCGGGTATCTTCGTCTACGGCGGGACCATCCAGCCCGGCGCCGGGCACACCGATATCGTCTCGGTGTTCGAGGCGATGGGCGCCTACTCCCAGGGCAACAAGTCGCTGATCGAGGTCAAGCAGATCGAGGAGACGGCGATCCCCGGCCCGGGCTCCTGCGGCGGCATGTACACCGCCAATACCATGGCCTCGGCGATCGAGGCGCTGGGCATGAGCCTGCCCAACTCCTCGGCCCAGGAAGCCGTGTCGCAGACCAAGCGCGACGACAGCCACGCCGCCGGTGCCGCGGTGCTCAATCTGCTGGCGCTGGATCTGAAACCGTCTGACATCATGACCCGCCAGGCATTCGAGAACGCCATCACCGTGGTCATCGCCCTCGGCGGCTCCACCAACGCGGTGCTGCACCTGCTGGCGATCGCCAATACCGTCGGGGTCGAACTCACGCTGGATGACTTCACCGCCATCGGCAAGCGCGTGCCGGTGCTGGCCGACCTGCGTCCCAGCGGCCACTACATGATGAGCGAGCTGGTGGCGATCGGCGGCATCCAGCCGCTGATGAAGATTCTGCTCGACGCCGGACTGCTCCATGGCGACTGCGTCACTGTCACCGGCAAGACGCTGGCGGAGAACCTCGCCGAGGTCGCGCCCTATCCGCTCGATCAGCAGATCATCAAGCCGCTGGAGGCGCCGGTGAAGGCGACCAGCCATCTGCGCATTCTCTACGGCAACCTGGCGCCGGAGGGGGCGGTGGCCAAGATCAGTGGCAAGGAGGGTACCCGCTTCACCGGCCGCGCCCGGGTGTTCGATTCGGAAGAGGAGGCGCAGGCGCGCATCAACGATTTGACGGTGGTCGCCGGCGACGTCGTCGTCATCCGCTACGAAGGGCCCAAGGGCGGGCCGGGCATGCGCGAGATGCTCACGCCCACCTCGGCGATCATGGGTCGCGGCCTGGGCGACCAGGTGGCGCTGATCACCGATGGCCGCTTCTCCGGCGGCAGCCACGGCTTCGTGGTTGGCCACATCACCCCGGAGGCGTTCGTCGGCGGACCGATTGGCCTGATCGAGGATGGCGATGAGATCACCATCGACGCCGAGAACGACGTGATGACCCTGCACGTCGACGATGCCGAGCTGCAGCGCCGGCGCGAGGCGTGGCGTCGGCCGACACCGCGCTACGCCCGTGGCGCCCTGGCCAAGTACGCCAAGACCGTCAGCTCGGCCTCGCGCGGCGCGGTGACCGACCTGCCCGACGTGTTGGACGACTGAGGCGGCCAGCAGCGCGCCTCAGCGCGGCGTGAACTGCCGTGTGGAGGCGCGCGGGATCAGGCTCGGCATGGCGCGTCGAGTGGGGCGCGTGGTCAGCGCCTCTTCGCTCAGCAGCAGGTCGACGGCCTGTCGGGCGACATAGTCGAAGGGCGTATGCACCGAGGTGAGCGGCACCGGCAGCCGGCTCGCCAGTGGAATGTCGTTGTAACCGACCAGCGACAGCGCGCGCCCGATCTCGATCTCCAGGCGGTGTGCGGCGGCCATGACACCGATGGCCAGATTGTCGTTGACCGCAAACAGCGCCGATGGGCGGGCGGCGCCGGAGAGCAGCGCCAGGCCCGCCGTCTCGCCCGACTCGATACCGAAGCCGGATTCGATCACCCATGCCTCGTTGACCGCGACCCCGGCCTCCTGCATCGCCTGGCGAAAGCCGCTCTGGCGATCGCGGGCACTGGAGGTGAAGCTCGGCCCCGCGACCAGACCGATGTCGCGATGGCCGAGGTCGAGTAGATGTCGTGTGGCCAGATAACCGCCCTGGATGTCATCGCCGAGCGAGGCGGGGCTGGTGCCGTCGGTGCGTAGTATCAGGGTGTGGGGCACGCCGCGTTCGCGCAGGCGGGAGGGCAGCTCGTCGTCCAGTCGGCTGGTGGCCAGGATCAAGCCGTCGACGCGACGATCGAGCAGCGACTCCACCGCCTGCTGTTCGTCGACCGGGTCATCGCCGCTGGTGGCCACGATGGCGAAATAGTGGCGCTCCTGCGCGGCCCGTGAGATGGCCTCGTAGGTCAGGGCCATCACCGTGTCGCTCAGGCGGGGTACCAGTACACCGATGGTGCCGCTACCCCCGCGGCGCAGGCTCGACGCCATGATGTCGCGCTTGTAGCCGAGCGCCTTGGCGGCGTCGCGAACCCGCTGTGCGGCGGGGCTGCGCGAGGGCGGCAGGCGCTCGTCGAGCACGCGGGAAACGGTCGATGTACTGACGCCGGCCGCCCTGGCGACGTCATGCATGGTGATCGGTTTATCGTTCATCAACGCCCTTGTGACTGGTTCGAAAAAGCGAGTCCACGACTGACGGCCCTGGCCGCCGTGGCCGTCGCCCTACCCACTATCGCATATCTGCCAGCGGGTGGCGGGGTGCCGTCTCGCCTCGGCATGGTGCCTCAGCGGTGACCGCCTGTGGGGGTAGACCATGGTGGCATAGGCAGACGCGGGTCTCGTCGACATCATGTGCAAACGTTCCCGCTAACGTTACCAATCACTACCAAGAGGCTTTTCCCATGACGCTCAATCTCCGCGGTCTCACCCCGGCGCCGGTCACCCCCTTCACCCGTGATGGCGAGGTCGACTATGCCGCCATCCACCGTCTCGGCGCCTGGCTGGGCGGCATCGACGGCATCACCGGGCTGGTGGTGCTGGGGCATGCCGGCGAGGGCACCTTCCTCACCTCCGACGAGCAGTGCAAGGTCATCGAGGCGTTCGTCGAAGCGGTCAAGGGCGAGATTCCGATCATCGCCGGGATCACCCGCGAGGGGGATTACGTGGCGGCCGAAGAGGCCAAGCGAGCGATGGCAGCGGGGGCCTCCGCCGGGCTGGTCTACCCCTCCCACGGCTGGCTGCGCTTCGGTTACCAGGAGGGCGCACCGCAGGAGCGCTACCGGCGCATCCACGCAGAGAGCGGCCTGCCGCTGATCCTGTTCCAGTACCCGGACAACACCAAGGCGACCTACAACCTGCAGACCCAGCTCGATATCGCCGCCCAGCCGGGGGTCTTCGCGATGAAGAACGGCGTGCGCAACATGAAGCGCTGGGACACCGAGATCCCGGTGATCCGCGAGCAGCGCCCCGATCTGCAGATTCTGACCTGCCACGATGAGTACCTGCTGCACACCATGTTCGATGTCGATGGAGCGCTGGTCGGCTACGGCGGTATCGCCCCCGAGCCGCTGATCGAACTGATCCAGGCCGGTAAGGCAAAGGATTATGCCAAGGCGCGTGAGCTCCACGATCGCCTGCTGCCGGTCACCAAGAGCGTCTATCACCGCGGCTCGCACATGGAGGGAACGGTGGCGCTGAAGTGGGCGCTGGTGGCCCGCGGGGTGCTCGAGCACGCGACCGTTCGGGCGCCGCTGCGGCCGCTGGTGGAGGGGGC
Source organism: Salinicola sp. RZ23 (assembly GCF_003206675.1). Classification (NCBI taxonomy): domain Bacteria; kingdom Pseudomonadati; phylum Pseudomonadota; class Gammaproteobacteria; order Oceanospirillales; family Halomonadaceae; genus Salinicola; species Salinicola sp. RZ23. Next base: position 60,390 of record NZ_PZJK01000010.1, on the reverse strand, counting down.
CGATCGCGAGATCGCCAATGCCATGCAGCAGGCCGGCTTGGCCTGAGCGTGTGGCGTCGCCCGGGGTTCGGCCGGGCGGCACCGGGCGGTGAGCCGCCGCCCGGGATGACTGTCGGCGAACGTTCACGCCTACAAGAAAAACGAACTGGAGCACGTGATGACTATTCGCACGAAGCGATCTTCCTCCGCCATGTCACCGCCCGCTGCGCGCGGGCTGTCACCCACGCTGCCGCAGATGCTGACACTGATGGGGCCGGCGTTCGTCGCGGGCGCCTGGCGTTTCGGCCCCGGCGCGCTGACCTCCGCGGTGCAGGCGGGCAGCCGCTATGGCTACACGCTGCTGTGGGTGATTCTGATCTCCGCTGTACTGATGTTCGTGTTCAACGACATGGCGGTCAGGCTCGGCCTCGCCAGTACCGACTCCATCGTCGCCACCACCAAGCGCAAGCTCGGGCGGCCGGTCGGCGTGCTGGCGGGGTGTGGGGTATTTGCGATCACGCTGATGTTTGCGGTGGGTAACGCCGTCGGTTCGGGCCTGGCCTTGAGCCTGCTGCTGGGCGGTTCGGTGGTGGGTTGGACGCTCGCCTGCACCGTGGCGGTGGGCGCACTGGTGGCGATGCGCAACGCCTATAAAGCGATGGAGCGGCTCCTGGTGGCACTGGTGGGGCTGATGTCGGTGGGGTTTCTCGCCTCCACGCTGCTCAGCGATCCTGACTGGGCCGCGGCCGCCAAGGGGCTGGTGCCGCACTTTCCCGCCGAGGCGGGCGTGCTGCTGATCGCCATGATCGGCACCAATTTCTCGATCAACTCGGCGTTCTATACCGGTTATGCGATCCACGAGCGCCAGCTCAAGCGCGAGCAGTATCGTGCCATCACCCTGATGGACACGCTGCCGGGCAATATCGCCACCGCGCTCATGGCGATGCTCATCATCATCGTCTCCGCGGCGGTGCTCCACGCGACCGGTACCGTGGCCAACACCTTCCCGCAGCTGGCCGGCGTGCTCGAGCCGCTGGCGGGGCGTCTGGGGGCGGTGCTGTTCGGACTCGGTTTCTTCGCTGCGGCGTTCTCGTCCATGGCCGCCAACGCCTCGGCCGGTGGCACTCTGCTTGCCGACGCCCTGGGTTGGAGCGGCAGCCTGTCGTCGCCGCGGGTCAAGGTGCTGGTCTATGGCGTGCTGGTGTGGGGGGCTCTGATGACGCTGCTGGCCAAGGGCTCGCCGATCGAACTGATCATCGTGGCCCAAGCCCTCACCGTACTGGTGGCGCCATTCCTCGGCATCATCCTGTTCCTGCTCACGCGTCGCGAGGATGTGATGGGCGATCTCAAGAATGGGCCCTGGCAGACCCTGTTCGCGCTGCTGGGTCTGGTAGCGATCCTGGCCATCTCCGGCCGCCTGCTGTTCAAGCTGTTCGGCTGACCGCCTCTCGCCGACGCCGGTCACCTCGACGTTTCGACACCAATTCCAATAACAGTCAATGGAGATCCCGCCATGCATGCGCGTTTCTCACGCTTGCGCTCGCCCCTGATGCTGGCCGCGGCAGCGCTGCTGCCACTCTCGGCCCAGGCCGTCGACTTCACGGTCGAGAAGACCCTGGTATCGGTCTACGGCTACGCCAAGCTCGACATCATGTACGACACCGGTGACGTCAAGTCCGACAGCCGCGGACTGGGCGACAGTGTCAACTTCAGCAAGATCGCGGTAGATGGCCAGCGCCACACCAGCGGCCACAGCAACCTCACCGCGGGCGAGTCGCGGCTCGGTTTCAAGACCGCGACGCCAACCTCTCAGGGCGATCTGGTCACCGTCATCGAGGGCGACTTCTTCACTGGCGACCTGCGTCTGCGCCAGGCGTACGGCGCCTGGAACGGGGTGCTCGCTGGCCAGACCTGGAGCAACTTCCACACCTTCATCGGCACCACGCCGACGCTGGATTTCACTGGTCCGGCGGGGCGTGACGCCTTTCTGCGCCAGGCCCAGTTGCGCTACTCGTACGGCGATGTCCATATTGCGCTTGAGGACCCCAGCGGGGCCATGTCGGGGCGCTCGTTCGATGGCGGCTACGACGCCGCCACCGGTGGCAAGTCGATCGCCGGCACCGATGTGGACCGCAAGGATAGCCTGCCGGATCTCACCCTGCGCTACGAGTCGGGGCGTGGGCCGGCCAAGTGGGCACTGGCTGCGCTGGTGCGGGAGGTCGCGTTCGACGATGGCGCGCAGCACGATTCGGCCGTCGGCTGGGGCCTGCTGGCCGCCGGCAGCTATGCGCTGACGCCTTCGACCACGCTGCGGGCCCAGGTGACCGGCGGTGACGGTATCGGCGCCTACATGAAGGTCAATCCGGCGCCGGCCGCCTATCGGGTCGGTGACCGCTTGGAGACGATCACCGCCTGGGGCGGCACCCTGGGCGTGAGCCAGGCGGTGGGGCCGGGCACCCTCAATCTCTCCTACTCCCGGGTCGAAGCGGACTGGGACGCCGCCGAGCGCGATGGCGTCACGCTGATCAGGACCGATACCGCGGGCGGCTTTGTCGATGCCTACGATGAGGTCCATCAGGTGATCCACCTCAATTATCAGTGGCACCCGATCGAGCACGTGACCTACGGCATCGAGCTGGCCCACGCCACGCGCGAGACGGTGGATCATCGCAGCGGCAGCGTGAACCGTGTCCAGGGCAGCGTGATCTACGCCTTCTGAGGCAGTATCACTACGACTACGCTGTTTCGCACCTTAGTCATGAGCCCGGCTCATGGCTAAGGTGCGTAAATTTCATGCGTGTACGCCGGTTTACGCGCCACGCCTTGCGTATCCTTGGCGGCTGATCCATTGCCCCGATGTCCGCCGAGGAGCCCCCATGCAGACCAGCCGAGACCGCATCATCACCACCCACACCGGCAGCCTGCCGCGCACGCCGGCGCTGTCGCGCATGCTGGTCCTGCGCGAGCAGGGCAAGCCGGTCGAGAGTTCGGCGTTCGACGCCGAGGTCGCGCGCTGTCTGGATGGCGTGATCGGCGCCCAGCTCGAGGCGGGGCTCGACAGCATCAACAACGGCGAGGCGCCGCGGGTGGGCTTCTCGACCTATGTCACCGAACGCATGAGCGGTTTCGGCGGCGAGGGGCGACGCAAGCCGACGCTGGATATCCAGAAATTTCCCGGCTATGCCGAGTACATGGCGCGTCAGATCGGCGTCTCCGAGGATCTGGCCAAGGTGTGGAACACGCCGCTGGCCCAGCGTGCGGTGCGCTACGACCCGACGCTGGCCGGGGTCAAGGCGGAGCTGGCCTCGTTCGAGGCTGCGCTGGCGGGACGTGCGGCGCCGCGGGAGACTTTCATGACCGCGGCCTCCCCCGGCGTGGTCACCACCACCATGCTGCGCGCTCAGGACAATCCTGATTACCCGACCGACCGCGACTACGTGCTTGCCGTTGCCCGCGAGCTGAAGCAGGAGTACGAGGCGATCGTGGCGGCTGGCCACGTGCTGCAGCTGGACGCCCCGGACCTGGCCATGGAGCGCGTGATCCTGTTCGGCGATGCCGATCTGGGCACCTTCCTCGAGCGTGTCGAGCTGCACGTGGAGGCGATCAATCTGGCGCTGGAGAACATTCCGGCGGACAAGGTGCGCCTGCACGTCTGCTGGGGCAACTGGCAGGGGCCGCACCAGGATGACGTGCCGGTGGCCGAGCTGCTGCCGATCCTCTATCGGGCCAAGGTAGGAGCGCTCAGCATCCCGCTGGGCAACCCGCGCCACGAGCACGAGACGGTCTCGTTCAAGACCCATCCGCTGCCGGATCACATGCTGCTGATGCCGGGCGTGATCGATGTCACCACCAACTATCTCGAACACCCCGAAGTGGTGGCCAATCGTATCTTCGCCTCGGTAGCGGCCATTGGCGATCGCGAGCGAGTGGTGGCGGGGACCGACTGCGGCTTCGGTACCTTCGCCAGCTACGAGTTCGTCGCTCAGGATGTGGCCTGGGCCAAGCTCCAGGCGCTGAGCGAGGGCGCGGCGATCGCCACCCGGCGGCTGTGGGGCTGAAAGCGCGGCGCCCCGGCCTCTTCTATACTGCGAACGTCAGCGGCTCGACCGAGCGCAGTGTGATGACACGGAGAAGTGGGATGATCAGGAGAGGTGCGATGAACGTGATGAGAACGATGGCCATCGGCGTCGGGGCGTCGCTGTGGCTGGCGAGCGTCGGGGCGATGGCCCAAGAGCCGGGGGCCAGCCAGCCGCAGCACGCCAAGGAGACACGGGTGCTGGAAGAGGGCGCGCCCAAGATCGCCAAGCAGTGCCTGTCGCTGGCGCTCGACAGCGGTGAGAACCGCGATATCCAGGGCAAGGCGATCTACGACACCAACGCCTGGGACTATACCGCCGACGACCTCGAGGGCGACGATACCTTCGAACTGCTGGTCGATCTGTTGGGACCGGGCAATACCAAGTACAACCTCACCTGCCAGGTGGACGCCGACGGCCAGGTGACGTTCGAGAGCGTCGAGGCCTCATCCACCGTCAAGTCCAATCCGGGCGGTGCATGAGACGCGGCCACGCCCTGCCACGACGGCCTCTTCGGGGCCGTCTTGCCCAGTGTCGCCAGGATTGAGTGCCGCTAGAATTCAGTGGCGCTAGGATTGAGTGCCTCTAGGATTCATGGCTTCTGACATTCGGTGCCGCGAAGGCCACGCGGGGCCGCCGCAGGGGCGACACGGCCGGGGGTAAGCCATGAGTGACGTCGGTAGCGGTGACGAGCCGCGGGGCGAGATGCCCACCCTGCGCCTCGACAGCGCGGCGCCGCTCGGTGTCATTGCCGATACTCACGGCCTGCTGCGCGACGAGGCGCTGGCGCTGCTCACCGACTGCCCGCAGCTGATTCACCTTGGTGACGTGGGCGATCCCGAGGTTCTGACGCGATTGGCCGCCCGCGGACCGCTCCATGCGGTGCGTGGCAATATCGACCGCGAAGGCGTCTGCGCGGCGCTGCCCACGCACCTTCAGCTGATCGTCAACGGCCAGCCGCTGCAGCTGGTGCACGACATCGCCGACTGCGACGAGCGGCTTGCCTGTGCCGCGATCCTGCACGCCCACTCCCACAAGCCGCGCCAGACCTGGCGTGATGTCGAGGGCCGGCGCCAGCTGCTGTTCAATCCGGGGGCGGCAGGGCGGCGGCGCTTCCGCCTGCCGCTGACCTTGGGCAAGCTGTGGGTCACCCCTGAGGGGCTGCGCTCGGCCATCATCCATCTGCCGCTGTAAGACGCGCTGGGCGAAGTCACTCCATGCCGGGTAGCAGCCGCACCAGAGCGCCGTCGCGGGCATCGGTCAGCGCCCACAGCGCGCCATCGGGCCCCTCGGCCACGTCGCGCACCCGCCCCAGTCCAGATGCCAGACGCTGCTCGCCGCTCACCCGTTCGCCATCCAGTGTCAGCCGTACCAGGCCGCCGGGGGAGAGCGAAGCGATGATCAGGTCGCCATGCCAGTCCGGGAAGCGTGCGCCCTGATAGAAGGTCATGTCGCCCGGGGCGATCACCGGGTCCCAGTAGTAGATCGGCTGCTCCATTCCCGCCCTGGCGGTCACGCCTTCACCGATCGGCGCGCCGCTGTAGTCCTCGCCGTAGGTGATCACCGGCCAGCCGTAGTTGCGCCCGGCCAGCGGCACGTTGAGTTCGTCACCGCCGCGGGGTCCATGTTCCACGGTCCACAGCTTGCCGCTCTCGGGATGCAGTGCCGCGCCCTGAATGTTGCGGTGGCCGTAGGACCACACCGCCGGTGCCCCCGCCTGGCCCGCCGCGAACGGGTTGTCCGCGGGGATGCTGCCGTCGGGATCGATACGCACCACCTTGCCCAGATGAGTGTGAGGGTCCTGCGCCAGCTGGCGCGGCTCGGGCAGTGAGCGTTCACCGAGGGTGACGTAGAGATGGCCCTGGGTGTCCCAGACCAGCCGCGAACCGAAGTGCTTGGTCGATACCCAGGCCGGCGTCTGGCGGAAGATCACCGTCAACTCCTCGAGCCGTTGCCCCCCGGCGGCCAGGGTGGCCCGTGCCACGCTGGTGCCGTTCTTGCCCCCTTCGCGGGGCTCGGCGTAGCTCAGGTAGAGCCGGCGATTGCGTTCGAAATCCGGATCGAGGGTGATATCGAGCAGACCGCCCTGGCCACGGGCGTCGATCTCGGGCAGTCCGGTGATCGGCGCTGAGAGGGTGCCGCTGCGCAGATCGACCCGGCGCAGTCGCCCCGGTCGCTCGGTGACCAAGGCGGTATCGTTGTCGACAAAGGCCAGGCCCCAGGGGAACTCCAGCCCTTCGGCCACGCGCTCGCTGCGCAGCGGCGCGCTCGCCGGCAGTGCCGGGGCACGGGTCTGAGCGGCGAAGGCGGGGCGCTGCTCGGGGGCGTTGGGCGGGCCCGTGGGGACCGGCGCCTGGGCCAGGGCATCGCCGCCCAGCGCGAGCAGGGCGACGCCGGCGACGCGGGAGGCCAGGCGAGGCGCTGCGGCTCTTGCCCAGTGCGGGGCCTGGCATGGGGCCAGTTGAGTGGCCATGTTCGGGGCCGAGTGAAGGGGCACGGATGGTGGCATGGGGGCTCTCCTGAAGCGAACAGGGGGGCCGGCTGGCGAGCGCCGGCAGGATCGGTACGAGGCGAATCCTCAAGAGTATGGACCATGGGTAGCGGGCCGAGCGCCGAGATCGTCTCGAGTCACCTCGCCAGATTGTCGACAAAAACTGACGCCATTAGTGATGCCTGATAAAGTTAGCCTTTTCATGGAATTCGGCCTCTCCCTACGTGCCTCGCTCTCTCCCTTCTCTCTCCAAGGCATGGCGCTGGCTGCTGCTGGCGCTGGCCTGTGTCGCCGCCAGCCAGCTGCTAGCGCTGGTGCACATGCCGGCCGGCGGGTTCATCGGGCCGATGGCGGTCGCCATCGTCTACGGGGTCACGATCGGCGGGCTCGGTCTGCCGCGCAGTGCCTTCAAGTTGAGCCAGGGCGTGGTCGGCGTGCTGATCGCCCAGACGCTGACCCTGACGGTGCTGCGTCAGATCCTGGACGCCTGGCCGGTGATGCTGTTGGCCACGGCGATCACCCTGCTGCTGAGTCTGGTGGTGGGCATCGTGCTGGTGCGACATGGCGGCCTGCCGGGCACCACGGCGGCCTGGGGTACCACCCCCGGGGCTGCCGCGGCGATGGTGGCGATGGCCGAGGAGAGCGATGCCGACCCGCGAATCGTGGCCGCGATGCAGTATGTACGCGTGGTCTGCGTCGTACTGCTCGGCGCGCTGGTCAGCCACTACCTGGGGGTGACCGATACCGGCAGCAGCCACGCCGCGCCGCTGCCGGCCTCGGCCCGTGACTGGTGGGATCTGCTGGTGACCCTGGCGGTGGTCGTCGCTGGCGTGTGGCTGTGCCATCGCCGCCTGCCGGCCGGCGCGCTGCTGGGGCCCGTAGCGCTGGGCACGCTGCTGCATCTCGGCGGAGTCGTGACGCTGACCCTGCCGCAGCCGCTGCTGGAACTGGCTTACGGGATTATCGGTGCCTACGTGGGGCTGCGTTTCGACCGGGCGACGCTGCACACCATCGCCCGCGCGCTGAGCAAGATGATCCTGGCCTCACTGGTGCTGATCGCGCTGTGTGCGCTATCGGCGTGGCTGGTGACGCTGCTGATGCATACCACTTTCATCAGCGCCTATCTGGCGACCAGCCCGGGTGGGCTGGACTCGATGACCATCATCGCCATCGATACCCATGCCGATGTCGGCCTGGTGGTGGCACTGCAGACCCTGCGTCTGTTCACGGTAGTGCTGGTGGGTCCAGGGATGGCGCGCCTGGTGGCGCGTTTTGCGCGGCCGAGCTGAGACAGGGGCTGAGACCGTATTTACTCGGTACGCCAGTGCCAGCGGCGGCTGGGTGCCTCCGGCGGGGTATGGCTGCGCACGCGGCTGACCCACGCCTGGCGGGTGCCGTGGCGGATCAGATAGACCGTCTCGCCCTCATGCAGCGGCGGATTGGCGGGGTCGATCAGGATCGCTTCGAACCAGCGCGAGAGATAGAACACCTGCAGCGTGCCGCGGACCGGATGCGCGGTGACCTGTACCGCTGCCTCGGCGCCATTGCCGGGGGAGGGCAGCGAACTCGCCAGCCAGGCGGGCATCAGTCCCGGGCGCAGCATCACGCTGACGGCCAGCAGCAGAATCAGGCTCAGGCTGAGACTCAGGGTAGGGGTGAGCAGCGGAGACTTGATCGCCACCGCCAGCATGAGTGCGGCGGGTACGGCGGCCGGTGGGAAGGCGTTACCGCGGCAGAGCAGCAGCAGGGCGTAGAGACCCACACACAGTGCGGCCGCTTCCTGCAGATGATCTAACCATGGCGCCATACGTCACCCTGCTGCTTGAGTCACGCTCGCCTCTCGAGTGGGCAAGTCGTCGTTCTTCGGTAGAGACCCTGGCGACGTCGCGGCAGTAGCCGCTGGCCGGCTCACAGGGTACTCGCACTCTCACGTCAAAGGATAAAGATCGCCAGTAGTGGGCTCCATACGAGAACGGTAAACAATTGAAGCTCAACGTAGCGGTTGAGAGGGATTGTCGCCGTCGTTGTGGGACAATGGCGACTTGATAGTATCGGTCCTCAGCCCCGGTCTGCTGCGCCTCGCATGACTCGTGACTTGGGTCGCGGTGCGCGACGGGAGCCACTGTCCGGCGATGTCAGCAGACGTAAGCGGGACGTCGCCAGCGTATTGAAGTCATGGCACTGAGATCACAGCGCTGAGGTCAGATCACTGAGAGCAGAGCACTGAGATCACAGTGCCAGGGTGGGCAGAGTACCGAGTTCAGAGCAGCAAAAGACCAGAGCAGCAAAAGACCAGAGTACCAAAAGGCCAGAGAACGAAGAGAGGAGAGCTCCATGCGCATTGGCATCCTGCAATGCGACGATGTCGCCGAGCCGCTGCGCGAGACGCATCGCAACTACCCCGAGCAGTTCGCCCGCCTGCTCGATCCGCAGGACCCCGGGCTCGAGTGGCGCACCTGGCGCTGTCTCGATGGCGAGATCCCCACCCAGGCGGATATCGCCGAGATCGATGCCTGGTTGATCACGGGTTCCAAGTATGGCGTCAACGATGGTGATGCCTGGATCGAACGGCTGTGCGAGTTCGTGCGTCTGCTGTGGGCACAGCATCGGCCGCTGATCGGTGTCTGCTTCGGCCATCAGCTGATCGCCAAGGCGCTCGGCGGCGAGGTCGAGCGCAGCCCGCGCGGCTGGGGCGTGGGGGTGTCGTACAACCGCATCACCGGCCAGGCGCCGTGGATGACGCCGCCGCGGGAGGCACTCAATCTGCTGGTCAGCCATCAGGATCAGGTCGCCCGGCTGCCGGCCGAGACCCGGGTGCTGGCGGCGAGCGACTTCTGCCCGTTCTATCTGATTCAGATCGGAGAGTGTTTCCTCGGCATACAGGGGCACCCCGAGTTCACCAAGGCGTACTCAGCGGATCTGATGGCGCTGCGTGGCGATCGCATGCCGGCAGCCAGGGTGCGCGAAGGGCAGGCATCGCTCGCCGACGAGGTCGACAGCGAGACCATGGCGCGCTGGATGCTCGCGTTCTGGCGTCAGGCCGGGGCGCAGTCTTGAGCGAGGGCGCGTCGGTACGTATCGGCTGACTTCCTGCCCAATGAAAAGCCCCGATCCAGGATCGGGGCTTTTTCTTTCCGGGCCGCCTCAGCCGGAGGCCGATGCGGCGTCGGTGGCAGCGATCACTGACCGGTCTTGAAGTACTTGTCGTAGATCTTGTCGTAGGTGCCGTCCTGCTTCAGCGTGGCCAGCGCCTCGTTGAAGCGCTCGGCGAGCTCCTTGTCGTGCGGGCGGAAGGCGACACCGAAGCCCTCACCGAAGTATTTCTCCGGCTCGGTGATCATGCCACCGATGGTCTTGTAGTGGCCTTCCTTGCTGTCGAGCAGGGTCGACTTGCCCACCGGGAAGTCGAGGAAGGCGATATCGACGCGACCCGCGTCCATGTCCAGCACCAGGTCATCGGCGGTGGTGTAGCGGCTGATCTTGGCCACGTCGCCGTACATGTCGGTGACGTAGTTGTCCTGCAGCGTGCCGCGCTGGACGCCGATGGTCTTGCCCTTCAGCGATTGGGGATAGATCGTCTCGATGCTGCTGTCGGCCGGCACGAACCAGGCGGAGGGCGGCTTGATGTACGGGTCGGAGAAGAGCACGGTGTTGCGGCGCTCGTCGTTGATCGTCATCGACGACATGATGGCGTCGTACTTGCGCGCCAGCAGACCCGGAATGATGCCATCCCATGCCTGCACGACCCATTCGCAGTCGGCCTTGATCTGCTTGCACATGGCGTTGCCGAGATCGATGTCGAAGCCGGTCAGCTCGCCGTCGGCGGTGCGGTACTCCATCGGCTCGTAGGGCACATCGACGCCGATGCGCAGATGCTCCTTGTCCTGGGCGTGGGCCGCGCCGGCGATCAGCGCGGCGCCGAGCAGACTGGTGGTCAGCAGTTTTTTCATGAATCGCGTCTCTCTATATCATCATGCGTGCATTGTTGTTCAGTGATCGCCTGGTCAGCGATGGCGTCCCGGCGTCGTCAGCCTCGTGAGCGATACCGCGCCGGTCATACGGGCCTGACGCTGGCAGCATAACCAATGCGCATACGCTTGAATATCGCCAGCGCCCGGCGACCCGTGCAGCCTCACGGCGCCAGCAGATAGCCGCTGCGATGGCTCTGGTGGCCGGCGATATCGGCCACGATCATCCCGGCAGTGGCCATGCGGCGCTGGGTTCGAGCATAGAACATGCCGCGCTGAGGCGCGCGGATCGCTTCGATGCGGTCGCTGATCGGGTCGATGATCTCGGCGATCAGCTGCCCCGCCTCCACCTCGACGCCCGGTGCCAGATGAAACACCACCAGGCCGCCGATCGGCGCGTGCAGGAAATCCATCGCCGCCAGCTCAGTGGCCGGATAGGCCAGCCCCGGCAGCGCTGGCGCTTCGCCCACGATCAGGCCGAGATGGGTCAGCCAGTCGATGATCGCCTGGCTGTCCTGCGCCGCCAGCTCGTGGGAGACGTCCTGCTGCCCGCGCAGTTCGACGGTGACCGACTGGGTGCCGTAATCGATCGGGAAGCGCTCGCCGAAGCGCTGGCGCAGGGCCTCCCACACCAGGGTGAAACACTCATCGAACGACTGTCCGCCGGAGTCGGTGGCCAGCATGCTCGCCTTGGCGCCGAAGTAGCGTGCGAAGGGTTCGAACACCGGCCATGCCGCCGGCGTGGTGTAGAGGTGCTCGACCGCGTTGAAGTCGCAGTGCAGATCGAGCACGAAGTCCGCCTCGCAGGCCAGGCGCTGCAGCGTCAGGCGCAGCGAGTCGAGGCTGGTCGTCGCCACCTGGGCCGCCAGAGCGGCGCTGAAGCGCGCTCGGATCAGGCGCCGATTGGCGGCGATATCGTCGCAGAGCTCGGCCTCGAGGCCGTCGGCCACCTGCTCGACCACATCGACGTAGTGGCGATTGAAGTTCTTGAGCGTCTCGAAGTCATAGCGGCCCAGGGCGGTATCCATCAGTTGCTGGTCGAGACCGATCGGGTTGGCTATTGGCACGACGCTCACCCGGCAGGCGAGGCGGCCGTCGCGTTCGAGCTCGGCCAGGCGCTGCTTGAGCGTCCAGGCGACCATCATGCCCGGCAGCTCGTCGGCGTGCAGCGAGCCCTGCACGTAGACGTGGCGCTCGGCGTCGGCGGGGCCGAAGTGGAAGCTGTCGAGCGCGCGCTCAGTGCCCGGAACCGGGCCGATCAGGGGATGTCTGCGGTGTTCCACGGGAAGTCCTCGGCACGGAGTGGCGGCGTGCGGCGCACCGCCGGGAAGGGCGGCGCGCCGGCGCATCGGGGGGCGCTTACTGGGCGCAATCTTGCTGGCTGGGGCGCACGGACAGGTCGTAGTCGAAGTACTGGTGCATCAGCTTGTCGAAGGTGCCATCGGCGTAGACCGCGCAGATCGCCTGGTCGAACTTCGCTGCCAGCGCCTTGTCACGCTTGCGGAAGGCCATCGCAGCACCCTCGCCGAAGATCGAGGTCGGCGTCTTGATGCTCGGCCCGACCTGCTTGTAGGGGCTGTTGTCGCCCCGGAAATCGATGGCATCGACGGCGATCGGGAAGTCTTCGAAGGTCAGGTCGAGACGCCCGGCCTTGAGGTCGTTGACCACGTCCTGGGACGAGCCGTAGCGATGGATGTCGAGCACGTCGCCATACTCCTGGGTGACATAGACATCGCGGATGGTGCCGCGCTGTACGCCCACCGAAAGACCCTTGAGCGACGCCTTGTCGTCGATGTCGATGTCGCGATCACGCGCGGTGATCCAGACGCTCGGGGTGTTGTAGTAGGGCAGCGAGAACAGCACTTGGCGTTCGCGCTCCGGGGTGATCGCCATCGACGACAGGATGGCGTCGTACTTGCGTGCCAGCAGGCCGGGGATGATGCCGTCCCAGGGTTGTTCGACCCAGGTGCAGTCGAGCTTGGCACGTTTGCAAAGCGCGTTGCCGAGATCGATCTCGAAGCCTTCGAGCTGGCCGTCGGCGTTGCGCATCACGAACGGCTCGTAGGGCACGTCGATGCCGAGGCGGACTGTCTGGTTATCGTCGGCCAGCGCCGGGGTGGCGGCCAGTGGCGCGATGATCAGGGTGGCGGCGATCAGGGATTGGGTGATCCAGTTTGTCATGGCGTCGGTTCTCATTGTGATCATGGGTGTCGTTGTCGTGGCTGCCACCGCGCTCAGGCGCCGCGCGGTCGCAGGTGGGCCAGCAGGCGTTTTTCCATCTGGCGGAAGACGAACATGATGCTGAAGGTCAGGCAGAGGTAGATCAGGGCGACGAAGATGAAGGCCGGGAAGGGCGCATAGAAGCGCGCGTAGACGTAATAGGCCGCCCCGGTCAGATCCATGATCGTCACCACACTGGCCACAGCACTGGCGTGGAGCATGAAGATCACTTCGTTGCCGTAGGCGGGCAGCGCGCGGCGGAAGGCGCTGGGCAGGATGATACGGCGCATCATCAGGCCCTTGGACATGCCGTAGGCGCGGGCCGCCTCGATCTCGCCCTTGGCGGTGTTCTTGATCGCGCCACGGAAGATCTCGGTGGTGTAGGCCGCGGTATTCAGCGTGAACGCGATCAGCGCCGGGTAGAAGGCATCCTTGAACACCTCCCAGAAGATGGTGTCCTGGATGCCATTGAAGAACACCACGCCGTAGTAGACCAGATAGAGCTGGATCAGCAGCGGGGTCCCGCGGAAGACATAGGTATAGGCGTAGATCGGCCACTTGATCCACGGCCGCTTGGAGCCGCGACCGATCGCCAACGGCACCGCCAGCACGATGCCCAGCAGTAGACACAGGAAGACCAGCTGCACCGTGGTGACCAGGCCGTTCCAGTAGAAGCCGAGGGTATTGGCGGTGAAGATCGCATTGCCCGCGAGCAGTTGGGTGAACCAGGCATTCAGTTGGTCCATTCGCTGGCCTCCCCGAAACCGGTGCTGTAGCGCTTGCTGAGCTTGGCGAAGCCCCACTCCGACAGTGAGGCGATGAGCAGATAGATCCCCGCCACCGGCAGCATGAACAGGAACGGCTCATGGGTCGCCTTGGTGGCCTCGGCGGCGACCCGCACCATGTCGGTCAGACCGATGATCGAGACCAGCGCAGTGGTCTTCAGCAGTACCATCCAGTTGTTGCCGATCCCCGGCAGCGCATGGCGCATCATCAGCGGAAAGCGCACGCGGCGAAACGCCAGCCATGGGCTCATGCCGTAGGCGCGGGCGGCCTCCATCTGGCCCTCTTCGACCGACTGGAAGGCGCCGCGGAAAGTCTCGCCCATGTAGGCACCGAAGATCAGCCCGATGGTGATGACGCCGGCGATGAAGGCATCGACGTTGATGAATATGTCGATATCGAAGGCATCGTAGAGCTGGTCGGTGAGCATGTTGATGCCGATCTGGCCGCCGTAGAACAGCAGCATCATCAGCACCAGGTCGGGCACGCCGCGAATCAGCGTGGTGTAGAGGGTGCCGATGGCGTGGATGGCGCGGTTACGCGAGAGCTTGGCGCTGGCGGTCAATAGCCCCAGGACCACCGCTAGCACCAGCGACAGCAGCGCCAGCTCCAGCGTGACCATGGCGCCTTCCAGCAGCCGCGGGCCGTAGCCTTGCAGGTCGATCATGATGGCCGCCTCAGTGCTTGGGTGCCAGGAACTGGCGCAGGCGCTCGGAGCGCGGGTTGTCGAGAACCTCGGCTGGCGTGCCGGACTCTTCGATCACGCCCTGGTGCAGGTAGATCACCTGGCTCGAGACATCGCGGGCGAAGGCGATCTCGTGGGTCACCAGGATCATGGTGCGGCCCTCGTCGGCGAGCCCGCGCATGACCTTGAGCACGTCGCCCACCAGCTCGGGGTCGAGCGCCGAGGTGGGCTCGTCGAACAGCATCACTTCGGGGTCCATCGCCAGCGCACGGGCGATCGCGCCGCGCTGCTGCTGGCCCCCCGACATCTGGGTCGGATAGTAGTCGGCGCGCTCCAGCAGGCCGACCCGGTCGAGCAGCGCCCGGGCTTCGTCGATGGCTTGCTTGCGTGGCTTCTTGAGCACATGCACCGGCGCCTCGATGACGTTCTCGAGCAGCGTCATGTGCGACCACAGGTTGAAGTTCTGGAACACCATCGAGAGCTTGGCACGCAGACGCTCGACCTGCTTCCAGTCGGCGGGCTCGCGGCCGTGCTTGGTGGGCCGGAAGTGAATCGGTTCGTTGTGCACGATCAGCTCGCCTTCGTCGGGCTGTTCGAGCAGGTTCATGCAGCGCAGGAAGGTGCTCTTGCCCGAGCCGGAGGCCCCGATCAGGGTGATGACATCGCCCTTGTGAGCTTCGAGAGAGAGGCCCTTGAGCACCTCGTGGGAGCCGAAACGCTTCTTGATGTCGCGCGCCTCGAGCGGGATGGGGGTCGTGGCCATGTGGTCGTCCACCGAATGAGTTGGCTGGCAGGAGTCGTGTAGGCGTGCTCGGGCATCCGGCTCGCGAAAGTCGGGGTGAGCGGCGCGGCTCCTTGCCGGGCTGAGAAACGAAATCCCGGAATGGGCGCTAGGAAAAATGCGGCGATTCTATCAGCTTCGGCGCCGGGTGCCAGAGACCTCTGGCGGCGACGACGATGGCGGCCGGCCGTTGAGGGGGGGAAAGAGGGTAGACATGTGACATGGCAGAGTGCTCCTGCTCGGGCGTTGTCGTTGTTGGATAGCGTCGCTGTAGATCGTGGTTGTAGAGCGTAGTCTTGGGTCGTAGCTGCGGATCGTAGTCGGAGATCGCCGTCGAAGATGATGGCTGGCGCGCGTCGTCGGTGAGCTCAGTCTCAACCGTCGCCAGGGGCGGCGCAGGGCCGTACCAGCAGCGCGGCGCGGGCGTTGAGTTCGACTCGGGCGTTGGGGAATACCACTGCCAGCGGCTCGGGTCCGACCACGAAGCCGCCACCGCTGTCATCCTCGCTGAGTCGCGTCCCCGGTGCGAATTCGGTGAAGTTGGCGACGTCCTCGGCGAAGGTGAGCCGGAACGAGGGGTGGTCGCGCATCAGCTCGACCGCGACCTGAAAGAAGCGCAGCGCCTCGACCTGGCCCGCTGAGGGCGCCTGACCCGCGGCCAGCTGCGCCAGACAGCGGCGCATGCCGCCAAGGGCGTCGAGATCGTTAGCGCCGAAAGGGCGCACCTTGCCCAGTTCCAGGGTATAGGCCTCGGCGGCGTGATAGTGACGCGAATAGTGCGAAAAGGTCCAGCTGTGCTGATGCAGCAGCAGCACAGCCTGCATCTCTGCGCCAGCCAGCGCCGCCCAGTGCGAGCTGGGCTGGTGCTCGGTGAACGGCACCACGGCGAAGCGGGGATAGCGGCTGTCGCGGATGGCGGTGTGCATGTCGAGATGCAGTGGGCGCGTCGGGTAGCGCGTATAGAAGTCGTCGACCTGCTGCATCAGTTGGCGCGCGCGCTCGGGTTCGTCGCCGCTGGCGTCCAGGTCGCGCCGGAACAGGCGGTTGAGGTTGGTCTCGACGAAGCGCGTACCGGCGCGGATCGCTGGCAGGTTGCCGAGAATCACCAGCAGCGGTGCGCCCAGCGTCACCACGCCCGCCTCGAGCGCGGCGAGCAGCTCGCCCACCAGCTCGATCGGTGCCGTCTCGTTGCCATGGATACCCGCCGAGATCACCACGCTGCGCGCCTGATCCGCGGGCCGTGTCGGGGTCAGTTCGAGCACTCCGGGGGCGATCGTCCGATAGTGCCCGCCGGCGAGCCGGCCCTGGTGGGCGCGGTCGGCTCCGTCGAGGGTCAGCGCCAGCCAGTCATCGAGCAGGGACATGGGCGTTACGCGCGCGCAAGGAAAGGTTACCGGGTTCGATCACTCGTGGCCTCGGTGTGACAGGGTGTTTACTCAGATTACCCGCTTGCCCGGCCGCGACAAGCGCGGCCGTCGACAGGCTGAAAAAGCGTGGCCGCATCTTGAAAGCGCCGCGGCCGTCAGCATGGTGGAGTCTCACCCGCGCTGGCTCCCGCTTCAGACGCCGCGGGCATTGGTATAAAGGGTGTAGATCGAGCGGCTGGCGGTCATCAGCAGGCGATTGCGCTGCGCGCCGACGAAGCAGAGATTGGCGCACACTTCCGGCAGGCGGATACGGCCGATACGCTCACCCCCGGGGGCGAAGATGGAGACGCCGTCGCGCCCCTCACCGCCGGAGACGCTCGCCCACAGATTGCCATCCACATCCAGGGCGATGCCGTCGTAGGTCTCGTCGTGGCTGGAGACGATCATCTCGCGCGCGCCCAGCGCGCGGCCGGCATCGGACAGGGCGAAACGCGACACCGAGGCGGGCAGCTCGGGGAAGTGCGAGGGGGCGGTGTCGCTGGCATAGAGATAGCGGCCGTCGGCGGAGAGCGCCAGGCCATTGGGCTTGGCCAGCTCGTCGCTGAGCCGCTGCGGCTCGTCGAGCGTATCGTCGACGTAGTAGATCGCCGGCGTCAGCTGCAGCGCGCGCTTGCTGCCCTCGTAATCGACATGGGCGCCATAGCCGGGGTCGCTGAAGATCACACCGTCGTTGGGCAGGATCACCAGATCGTTGGGCGCGTTGAGCGGTTTGCCCCGAAACTCGCTGGCGAGCACGCGCACGCTGCCGTCCCATTCGTAGCGCACCACCCGCGCTGGCGAGTGTTCGCAGACGACCAGGCGCCCATGGTGGTCGAAGGCGTTGCCGTTGGCATGGCCGACACCTTCGCGCAGCACGCTGACAGTACCGCTGGCTTCGTCCCAGCGCATCTGTCGGGCGCGCGGAATATCGCTGAACACCGCGTAACGCCCGACCGCATTCCACGCAGGCCCTTCCAGCCACAGGCCGTCCGACCAGTGCCGTTCGAGCGGGGTGTTGAATAGATAGTAGGGCTCGAAACGCGCATCCAGCACCTCCCAGGCGGGATCGGGATAGCGGCTCGGCGTCGGGCCGGCGTCCTGCGCCCAGGCCGTGGGCGCAAGCGCGGCGGTGGCAGCGACCGCTGCGCTGGTGCCGAGGAAGTGGCGACGGTTCATGTCCATATGGCGAAGCTCCTTGGCGGCAAGAGAACGGGTCCGGGGCTGGGTAGGCGAGCGTCAGCCCGCCGAGGGGGTATCGGGCTGGGGTGGACAGTGCGCCGGGTCCTGCTCGACGCTGATCAACTCGTCGACGGGAAAATCCAGTGCCTGGGCGCGATCGAGATAGGCGGAATAGGTAGCCGCAGGCATGGTCGGCTGGCGCGAGAGTATCCACAGGTAGTCGCGGTCGGGGCCTGCCACCAGCGCATGCTGGTAGTCCGGGTCGAGCGCCAGCACGCTGTAACCGGCATAGAAGGGGCCGAAGAAGCTGACCTTGAGATGCCCGACATCGGGTTCGCCGGCGAAGCTGGCGCGCCCCTCGGCGCTCTCCCAGCGCTGCTCCTCGGGGTCGTAACCCCGGTTGATGACACGAATGTCGCCGTCGTCGCGCAGGCTGTAGTTGGCGGTGACGCACTCCAGACCCGACTCGAAGCCGTGATCGAGGCGGGCGATCTCGTACCACTGACCGAGATAGTGGTCGATGCGGAAATCGGTGACCGGCTGAGTACCTTCCGGCACGCCGGTACAGCCGGCCAGCAGCGTGAAGGGGGCGAGCCAGGTCAGGCGCGGATAACGGGGTAGACTCGAAGGCAACAGCACAGGATCCATCCTTGTTGAGCGGTAGCGGCGCCACGGCAAGGCGCGACGGAGGTTCGCCAGATCCTGATAGATTGCCCAAATGAGAAAAATTTGCAATACCGACTGACGGCTCTGGCACCGCCAGGGATGCAGGCGGGAGGCGCCGAACGATCCCGGTGCCGCGCCAATGGCATATCGCGTCAAGAGTAGGGAGAAAAGAGGCTTGGCAGAGTGACCTATAGGCGTGGCGAAAGCGGTCCAGGTCGGCAGCGGGAGATTGGCGCCAAGCGGGGGGACGAGAGGGGCGTCGCCGCGCCAGGGGTAGGGCGGCGACGCCTGCTGGAGCGAAGGCTCAACTGGCGCGACGCGTCTCCATCTCCTGCTGATAGGTCTCGGCCAGCGAGGTCTTGTGGGCATCGTCGAGCACACGGCCCGCGAGCTGGAACACCTCCTGCTCCTCCTCTTCCAGATGGTGCG
The DNA here is from genome assembly GCF_003206675.1 of Salinicola sp. RZ23. Taxonomy (NCBI): domain Bacteria; kingdom Pseudomonadati; phylum Pseudomonadota; class Gammaproteobacteria; order Oceanospirillales; family Halomonadaceae; genus Salinicola; species Salinicola sp. RZ23. Next base: position 41,727 of record NZ_PZJK01000010.1, on the reverse strand, counting down.
TCACCAGGTGCTGCAGCTTCTTGGCGCTCGCCAGCCAGCCCGGGGAGTCGTATTCGGTGCTCTCCAGGGTCTCGATCAGCTCATCGATCTCATGATGCTCGGCGACGCTATGACGCGCTTTTTCCTGCGTCATGTCGTACTCCATCATCGGGATATAGAGCGCACGCTCCTCGGCGGCGGCGTGATTCTCCAGCTCGGCGCGCAGGCGCTTGAACAGCTCGTCGCGGCCTTCGCTGTCGCCGTGGGTCTTCACCAGCAATTCCAGCAGCTGGCGCTGTTTGTCGTGACTTTCACGCAGGGCTTCGAAAATGGTCATGGTCTTCCTCATCCTTGGGGTCGTCCGGGGGCAGTATGATGGGCCGCGGTGCCAAAGCCGCTGCCACGTATCGCCGGGCCTGGTGTGGCCCGAAGCGTTGACGCGACGTGCCGCATCACACCTCTAGGTTAGGTCATGGTCGGGCGACCCGCACGCCCTTGCCGCCAGCCGCGTCGCGCAGAGAGATACCCTGCACTTGTGTGTCTTCATCCCGCGCGTCGCGGCGCGGTGTCACACAGACCTTTTTCATTTTTCTCCGCCGGTCTCCATCGAACCTGAGGTTGCGCTGTCTGCCGCGGACAGCGTTGCCATTTCCCATGACGCTTTGATGACTATCTTTTGCAGGTCACTCGATGAGATAAAAATGATACAAGCTGTTATTTTAGGTCTGAGAAGTCCGAGTTACTCCGGAGGAGTGTCTCCGCAAGGAGTGGCGTGGGAGGCCGGCATTGCGGTAGCGCGACGGTCAATTTCGGAGTCGAACGTGTCCTTGGTGATGAGCAGACCAACAATAAGCATCCAGGGGATCGAGCTGCGGAGTCGCATGACATGCGGCAACCGCTGATCGCTTGTATCTGCCTCGTAGCGGCGCTTCTCTTTACCGTCAAGAGCCGCGGCGACGACCCTATGGTGGTCCTGATCGCCAACCCATCAGTCATTCAGAGCTCTTTATCGCTGGAGACTGTCAGGGCGATTTTCGCCATGCGCCAACGGACCCTGGCCGATGGGCAGGCGATACACGTCTTCGTGCTGCCGGACGGCGACCCGCTGCACGAGGCCTTTGCCAAAAAGATACTCGGTGTCTATCCCCATCAACTTCGTCTGGCCTGGGACAGGGCTGTCTTTTCCGGTACCGGACAGGCGCCGAACGAGGTCGCCACGGCGGCGGAGATGGTGAAGGCCGTGGCCACCACGCCTGGTGGCATCGGCTACGCCTACCGTTCAGAACTGACGAATCAGGTTCGGGTGATCGACATTGATTAATGTATTGCGAAGCGCGACGCAGCGCTGGCTGAGTGTGCTGGGTGTGACGTTCGCGGCTCAGGCGCAGGCCGTGGAAATGCCGGACACCTTCCAGGTCCACGGTTTCATGAGTCAGGCACTGATCTTGACCGATCACAACGACTTCTTCGGTCCGAGCAGTCGCGATACCGGAAGCCTGGAGTATACCGAACTGGGACTCAACGCCTCCTTCCGGCCGCGCAGCAACGTACTCGTAGCGGGACAGGTGCTGAGTCGCAAGGCGGGGGGGTACGGCGATGCCTGGAAGCCGACTCTCGATTACGGTGTCATCGACTATCAACTGCTCTCGGGAGAGCGGCGCGTCCTTGGACTCCAAGTAGGCAGGTTCAAGAATCCGTTTGGTATCTATAATCAAACCCGTGACGTACCCTCGACCCGTGCCGGCATTCTGTTGCCTCAGTCCATCTATTTCGATAGAAGTCGCTCGCTGGGACTGGCATCCGATGGCATCACGGTTTATGACGAAGAACGCTTCTCTAGGGGGACGCTATATATCCAAGGGGGGTTAGGTATTCCCCAGGTCAATGGCGATGCCGAGATATCTCTATCTCCAACCAAGCCCTCCCTGGATGGTCGGCTTTCCTCCATTTTGCAGGTGCTTTATGCCCACGACGGCGGTCGTGTCAACTTGGGTGTCAGTGCTGCCAGGGTCAGGTCTTCATTCCAGTCGCGGCAGAACTCGAGTGCTAAAGGGGAATTTATTTTTCAGCCGGTCATTTTGTCTGCGCAGTACAATGCAGAAAGATGGAGTTTGACGGCTGAGTATGAATATCAGCATAAAGAGCTGAAAGATTTCGATAATGATATCTATAACAGCACTGCCGACGGGGAAAGCTGGTATGTGCAATATCAGTTTCGCCTGACGCCAGACTGGCAGTGGTTGCTTCGCTATGATCAGACGGTGAGTGATAGAAATGATCGGGAGGGTAGCCGCTATGCGAGTGAAGGTAGAGGGCCGAGCTATTCCAGATTTGCGCGAGACTTGTCAACCGGCATCAAATGGTCGCTCAGTTCGAGATGGATGGTTCAGGCGGAGTGGCATCATGTCGATGGCACCGCATGGCTCCCAAGGCAGGACAACGAGAGTGACGAAGAGACGACCAGGCGCTGGAATATGCTGCTTTTTCAGACATCCTATAGCTTCTGACGATGAGCAAAAATGAAAAGCCGTACCGGCTCAGCTTGAAGTGGAAAGCCTTTGCGCTGACGAGCTTGGTGCTGGTGAGCCTGGCCTTGCTGATCAGTTGGATCAGCTACCGAAGCCTCATGTCACAGTTCGACGAAAATCAACTGGCCAATCAAGAGAGGCAGCGCCACCAAATCAGTGTGGCGTTACGTAGTTCCGCGTCCGAGTTGAAGCAGCTGGCCGCGATCGTCGCCGCGTCGGAAGCCCTGAAAGTCTCATTGAGTCAAGAGGGGAGTGTGCCGGTTTCAGAGGCATTGGATTCGCAATGGCCGACGTTACAGCTCGATGCCGGCGTCGATGAGCTGGTGATCTACGACACGCAAGGCGAGCATCTGGCGACCTACGGTGGACTCTATAGCGAAGCCCCTGAAGTACCGCCCGAAAAAAGCTGGCTGATGAACATCATTGCCAGCGAGAGCCCTGACGATAGATTGATATGTAAGATGACGTGCCGCCAATACGTCGCCGTGCCCATCTTGGTCGAGGGGGACAACGCCGGCGTTTTGCTGCTGTCCAGATCACTGGTCGATGTGATGGGAGAGTTCCAGAGAAGCTCTGGTGATGACCTGGCGCTGCTGTCCGAGGGAAAGGTCAATTTGGAGAAGACGGGGCTGCGCGCTGATCATCGGCTGCTGCCCTGGAACTCCTTGGTACTGGCGATGACCCACTACGACGAGACCCTGCCTCTCTTGCGCGAGGCGTCGCGCCACTTGTCGTTACCAGCACTCGTGAAACGCCATCGCAGTATCGAGTTTCGAAGGCAGCAGTACATGATTGGCGCCGTCGCGTTGAACCAGGCCGGTTCATCAGGTGGCGGGGGTGGTTATTTCATTTCTTTCGATAATGTGACGCAACAGTTGGCTGAAATAAAAGCCTCGACGCGATCTGTTGCGCTGGCCAGCGTGACGGGATGGCTCTGGGCCGAAGCTTTTCTTTTGCTCATTCTGTGGCGCCCTACACGAAGAATTCGCACGCTCAGCCTGTACCTTCCCGGCCTCGCCAAAGGGGAGTTCGAGGACGTTAGAGGACGAATCTCTCGCCACTATTCCGGCAAGGCCCGCGATGAGATCGACGTGCTTTCCGATACGGCCGTCGAGCTTTCCTTCCAGTTGGAAGCCCTGGAAATGGAGGTAAAGTCTCGAGGCATCGAGCTGGAAAACCAGGTGGATGCGTTGGAGAGGGAGCGGGATCTCGTCAATAATCTCATGAACTCTGCCCAGGTTCTGGTCGTCGTCCATGATGGTGACGACAAGATACTGCTGGCCAATCGCTATGCCGCTTTCATGGTCGGCAAGGTGAGTGACGAGTTGATGGGACAATCTTTCAAGAGCTGTTTCTTGCCTCTGGGTGGTGAATGGGGTTTGTCGTCACTCCCGGGGCGCTCTGAAGAGAGCGAACTGCTTGCGCCGGATGGCTCGAGTAAAGCGATTACCTGGAGTCATGCGCCGCTCGTATCCTGGTCGAGCGCACCGGGCGCGATGGTGTCCGTCGGGGTGGATATCACGGAACGCAAGAATGCCGAGATTCGACTTGCCTGGTTGGCCCATCGTGACCCCTTGACCGAACTCTATAATCGACGTTATTTCGAAGAGGCGTTGGCCAGAGCCGTCACACCGCACAATAGCGGGGCCATGCTCTATCTGGATCTGGATCGATTCAAGGAGCTGAACGAGCTCGGCGGTCACCAGGCCGGTGATAGATTGCTCGTGATGATTTCCGATCTGTTTCGCGATCAATTTAGTCATATTGGTCTAGTGGCGCGGCTTGGCGGTGATGAGTTTGCTGTATTGCTGGAGAACGCCAGTGCTGACCGAGCCGTCGAGGTGGCAGAAAAAATCATACTGAATCTGGATGAAATCAGTCTGGATGTGGATGGACAAAAGTATCGTGCTGTCGCCAGTATTGGTGTTGCATGCTATCCCGAAAATGGGGGGTCACCCAAAGAGCTCATGGCGAGCGCCGATTTTGCAATGTATCGCGCCAAAGAGGATGCGTTGAAAAGATGGCATCTGCTGTCGTCCACGGCGGATCGGGAGTCTCTGCAAAAGCGCGTCTATTGGGAAGAGCAAATAAGGCTCAGCCTGGAAAACGATGGTTTCGAACTTTGGCGTCAGCCGATCAGGAGTGTCAGCGGAAACGAAGCGGAGCACTATGAGCTTTTGATCCGCATGATCTCGCCGGACACTGGGGAGCTCGTTTCGCCTGGCCTCTTTATCCCTGTTGCGGAGAGGAGTGGTCAGATTCTGGCGATCGACCGCTGGGTCATTTCGAACAGCCTGAGCATGATGCGGTCGATACCGAACTCGTCGACGCGGTTTGCGCTCAACATCTCTGGCCAGTCTCTTAGAGACGAGACGCTGACTGCGTTTCTGGGGCAGCAGTTGCACGACAGTGGCGTGGCGCCGGAAAGGCTGATCATCGAGGTGACGGAAACAGCGGCAGTGACAGATTTCTCGACGGCGCGCGCGATTCTTCAGGACATCCGGAAAATGGGGTGTGCGATAGCGCTGGATGATTTTGGTGTCGGGTTCAGCAGTTTTTACTATCTGGATCAGCTGCCTGCTGACTATATCAAGATCGATGGCTCTTTTATTCAGGATCTCCCGGAAAATAGAAGGAGCCAGATGCTTGTCAAAGGTATCGCTGAAATCGCCAAGGGGTTCGGTAAGTGTACAGTGGCCGAGTTTGTCGACCGACAGGAAGTCTACGACATTCTCAAGATATACGGCATTGACTACGTTCAGGGATATTGGGTGGGGCGCCCTGAAAAGGCGTTTCCTGACAGTTAACGCAGCTTTCAGAGTGTCACGTATGGGGAGCGTATGAACCTGTACGATCAGTTCAATGATCAATTTGAGTTTGTCCTGGCGATCAACGAACAGGAGCGACATCAGGTATACCGCCTGCGCTATCAGGTCTATACCCATGAATTCGGGCATGAGATGCCTGGCGATCCGCAGCGCGGGCTCGAATACGACGCCTTCGATCAGTCTGCGCTGCACTGCTTTGTCAGACGGCGTGATACGGGCGAGGCAGTCGCCTGCATTCGGGTTATCTACCCTGGCAGCGATCAGGGGGAGCTGGCCTCGATGCCTATCGAATCTAACGCTGCAGGATACTTCGTCAATCCCTTGCTGACGCCCTGCAATTTACCCCGACGATTGATCTGTGAAGTCTCCAGGGCAGCGATACTCGGCAGGTACCGCAAAAAGCGCGCGACTGACAGGAAATGGGAAGGAGCGGAGTCGGATTTTCCCTCTTCCGAGCAGGACTATCGGGTAGCGTCGCTCTTGGGCGTCTCGGTCTATCTGGCGTCGACCGTGATGATCGGCTTGTTGGAGAGGCAGCACGCCTTTGCGCTGATGGAGCCCAGACTGGCCAGATTGCTCAGGCGCTTTGGCTTGAACTTCCTCCAGATCGGCGCCGAGCAGCAGTTCAACGGCGTGCGCGCGGCCTACTACGTGGATCAGCATCGAGCCCGGGAGAACCTCAAGGAGGATCTGGCGCGCTTCTATAGAGGCATCGCCCGCTCACTCGCCAGTCAGTTCAGGCAAGACATCCGGCCGAAACCAAAAGCGATGGCCTTTGGGCAGCGATGACCGGTGTGATGGCTGTCTTGCGGCTGATCAGGCAAGACACTGTGCGTGCCTCCTTCACTTCCATCAGCGACTTTGACTGACTGCTTGCCTGATTCCTGCCGCCGGGCGCCACAGGAGGGCGCATCCACCTCGGGATGCGCCTGTCGCGGCGGTGTCAGAGCGCCTCGGCGATCGCCCGGCCCAGGCTTTCGGTGGTGCCCTGGCCCTTGATGTCCGGGGTGAGCAGCGTGCGGTCATCGCTGGCCAGCACGTGCTCGATGGCGCTGACGATGGCGGCGCCGGCGGCGTCGTGACCCAGATGTTCGAGCATCATCGCGCCGCACCAGATCTGGCCGATCGGATTGGCGATGCCCTGGCCGGCGATGTCCGGGGCGCTGCCGTGGACCGGTTCGAACAGGCTGGGGAACTTGCCCTCGGGATTGATGTTGGCCGAGGGCGCGATACCGATGGTGCCGGTACAGGCCGGGCCGAGGTCGGAAAGAATGTCTCCGAACAGGTTGCTGGCGACAACCACGTCGAACCAGTCCGGGTGCAGCACGAAATTGGCGGTCAGGATATCGATATGGAACTGATCCACACCGATTTCCGGGTAGTGCGCTGCCATCGCCTTCACCCGCTCGTCCCAGTAGGGCATGGTGATCGAGATGCCGTTGGATTTGGTCGCCGAGGTCAGCTTCTTGCGCGGGCGGCTCTGGGCCAGCTCGAAAGCGTACTTGAGCACCCGGTCCACCCCGGTCCGGGTCATCACGGTCTCCTGCATCACCGTCTCGCGTTCGGTGCCTTCGAAGATCTTGCCGCCGATGCTCGAGTACTCGCCCTCGGTGTTCTCGCGCACCACGTAGAAGTCGATGTCGCCGGGATGGCGGTCTGCCAGCGGGCTCTTGATGCCCGGCATCAGCCGGCAGGGGCGCAGGTTGATGTACTGGTCGAAATGGCGCCGGAACTGCAGCAGCGAGCCCCACAGCGAGATATGGTCAGGCACTTTCTCCGGCCAACCCACCGCACCGTAGAAGATCGCGTCGAACCGCGACAGGATGTCGAACCAGTCGTCCGGCAGCATCTGGCCGTGCTCGAGGTAGTAGTCGCAACTGCCGAAGGCGAACTCCTCGAACTCGAGCTCGATATCGAAACGACGGGCGGCGGCCTTGAGCACGCGCAGGCCTTCCGGCATCACCTCGGTGCCGATGCCGTCGCCGGGAATGACGGCGATGCGATGGGTCTGGCTAGCCATGGGGATTACCTCATGAAGTCGATGAGATGATGGAGCGCGCCGGCGGGCGTCTCCTCGGGAGCGCAGGGCAGGTCCTCGCCGTCGACCCGGGCGACCTCGATGGTGAAGTGCGCGAACCCCGGAAACAGGCGCGCGTCTCGCGTGCCTGCCTGCAGATATGCCTGCAGTGTAGGCCCTCTCTTCCTGGCGATAATCGGGCTATCATGCAATCCATTGTTGAATACAGGTGGAGAATGGCGTGGCAGCGCTCGACGATCTGGCCTTTTTCCAGCATATCGCCCGGGCGCGCAGCCTGACCGGGGCGGCACGCGAGCTGGGGGTATCACTCTCCGCGGTCAGCAAGCGGCTGCAGCAGCTGGAGCAGCGGCTGGGTGTGGCATTGGCGACCCGCACCACCCGCCGCCTGACGCTCACCCCGGAGGGGGAGCGCTACCTGCAGCGCGGTGCGCTGATCCTCGACGATCTCGGTGAACTCGAGAACTCGCTGCGCGAGCAGGGCTCGGCGCTGAGCGGGCGGCTGCACGTCAACGCCACCTTCGGCTTCGGCCGTCGCCACGTGGCGCCGCTGCTCTCGCGCTTCGCCGCCTGCCACCCTCAACTCTCGCTGCAGCTGGAGTTGAGCAACTTCCCGCGTGGGCTCGACGCCCAGGGCGTGGATATCCACATCCGGGTGGGCGAGCCGCCGGATGCGCGCTGGATCGCCCGGCGGCTACTCGCCAACCGCCGTATCCTGTGTGCCGCCCCGGCCTACCTGGCCGGCCGGCCACCGCTACGGGTGCCGGAGGATCTGGCCCAGCACGACTGTCTGGTGATACGCGAGAACGATACCGACTATGCGCTGTGGCGCTTCGAGGCCAGCGCCGATCCGCGCGAGCAGCGTACGGTGCGCGTGCATGGCCGGCTGTCGAGCAATGACGGCGAGGCGATGACTCGTCTGGCGCGTGATGGCCACGGGGTGCTGCTGCGCTCCTGGTGGGACGTACATGGGCTGCTCGCGCGCGGTGAACTGGTCGAGCTGCTGCCCGAGTGGCGCGGAGTCGCCGCCGACTTCCATCTGCTCTACAGCGCGCGTGCCCGCGAGAGCCTGAGGGTCAAACGCTTCGTCGAGTTCATGGTGGCGGAGATGGCGGGGCGGGTGCCGCCATTACCCTAGCTTGGAGACGACGCCTGGCGGCACTCGTCGATCTGGCGCAGGGAGCGGCGCCCGGGCTCGACCTGGAAAACAGTCAGGCAAAAAAATGCCCACCAGGGGATGGTGGGCAAGTAAGGGATCATTCAAGGGAACACCTACTCAGAGTGCCGCTGTGTGGCTTAGTTCCCGGCGAGATCAAAAAATCTCGGAAAAAATGTAACGCTTGTGTGCTATGGCGCCAGGCTGTGCTCGGCGCGGCGCCTCACAGCGAGAACGCCGCCTTCACCGCCGGCCAGGCGGGCTCGCCGGCGGTGGTCTCGACGTCCTTCAGCATCGCCTGCACCTGCTCCGGATGCGCCGTGATCCACGTCTTGGCCACCGCCTGCTGCGACTCGCCGACCTGACCATACTGCTGGATCATCCAGCTCTGCGCCGCGGCGGAGAAGGTGAACTGATCGAAGAAGGTCACCAGGTTGGGATGTGTCTCGGCGTAGGCGCTGGCGATCAGCGTGCGCACGTCGCTGGCGCCGTTGCCCTTGCCGAACAGATTCTTGCTGTCGCTCAGATAGCGCATCGGGAACTCGAGATTCATCCAGTGCGGCTTCCAGCCGACCCACACGATCGGTTCGTGGTTGTCGATGTGGCTCTTGACCGCGCTGAGCATGCCCACGGTGCTGGTGTCGACCAGCGTCCAGTCGCCCAGCCCCCAGGTGTCTGAGTCGATCGCCTTGTGCAGGATCTCGCTCGCGGCGGAGCCGGCACCGAAGCCATAGATCTCGCCACCGAACTCGTCGCGATGAGCGTCGAGATCGGCGAACGAGGTGATGCCACTCTCGTAGACAGACTCGGGCACTGCCAGCGTCATCTGCGCGCCGGTCACGTTGGTGGCCAGGCGGCGCACGCTGCCCTTCTTCTCCAGCGGCTCCAGCATCGGCTGCTGGGCCGGTAGCCAGGCCCCCAGGAAGAGGTCGACGTCACCACTATCCAGGCCCTGGTAGATGACCTGCAGCCCGATCTCCTCGGTCTTGGGGTGATAGCCGAGGGCGCCCAGGAGCTGACTGGCGATCTCGGTCTTGACGCTGATGCCGGGCCAGGCGGGCGCCCCGAAGACGATGGTGTCGTCCGCAGCCTGGGCCGCCGGCATGGCGCTCAGGCCCAGGCCGGTGCCCAGCAGCAGGGCGGACAGGGTGGTCGCATATCTCATTGTCGTTCTCCTTGATGGCGGGGAAGGGCTCGCGTCAGCGGCAGCCTGTCAGCGTGTCAGCACGCGCAGATGCGACTGCAGCATGTCGAGATCGAGATAGGTGCCCTGGAGGTGGCGCTTGCCGGTGTTGGGGTCGAAGGCGTTACGCCCATGCAGCACACGGCGATTGTCGAACGCCACCATCTGCCCCGGCGCCAGGGTCAGCTCGACCCGGCGCTGCGGCTCGCGCAGCACCTGCCAGAAGGCGTGGTAGGCGTCGTACCAGGCATCGATCTGCGCCAGCGGCAGGCTCAGGGTGTCACGAATCCAGTTGTTGAAACGGATCTCGCACGGCTCGCCGTCGCTATCCAGGTCGATCACCGGTTGGCGCACGGCGATATCGTGGCCATCGTCCTGGAAGCGGAAATCGATCGGAGTCTCGCTGAGCAGGCGAAACGCCTGCGGATCACGCTCACGCAGCTCGCGCGCCGCGGCAAAGCCGTCGGTGAAGCTCGACTCGCCGCCATCGGCGTCGTTCTCCAGGCAGTAGAGCAGCTGGATGTCCGGCGGCTGGCGCCAGTTGGGCAGATCGGTGTGCAGCGCCAGGCCGATCGCGGTATAGGCCGCGTTGTTCGGATTGGGCACCGAGCGCACGTCGAAGCGGGCACCGAAGTTGGTCGCGCGCTGCGGGCCGATCTGCTCGGCGATCCGGGAGACCGTCTCCAGCTCGCGCGGACCATCGTCGAGCAGCACCAGGCCGTCGCGCAGCAGCGCCTCGATCCAGCGCTGGCGCCCGGCTTGGCTGTCGCTGAACTCGGCGTGGCTCACGTGGTGCGGGGAGAAGTCGAGTTGCCACGGCGCGGCGCGGGGCAGCAGCGTGTCCAGCGCCTGGCCGGGACGGCGCTGATGGAGCCAGCCGGCATCGAAGCGCGAGCGATGACCATCGGCCCAGGTCAGGCTCAGGCAGTCGGCGGCGACCTCCTGCTCGGCCAGGGCGTCGTCGGTGTCGAGAGTTGTCCACAGTGGGTCGTCGAGCAGCGAGTAGAGCCGCTCGCGGGTCAGCGGGTGGCGGCACGCCGAGCAGGCGCAGTGATCGCGCAACCAGCGCTGGGGAAATTCGCCGTGACTGCCATCGGCCCAGCTCAGCACCACCCGGCGTGACTGCCGCCTGGCCTCCACCAGGGCGACGTCGGGCGCGCCCTCGCCCTGGCGGTAGCGGCGTAGCTCGGCCATCTCGACGCGCGCCTCGGCGCTCGGGGTGGAAGCGGGGGGAAAGGCATTACCGGATGACAAGACTCGAACTCCCGATGGCGTGGCCATCTCTTGTGGGCGAATGACGGATGAGCGGATCAGCGATGGGCGAGTGAAAGGCGCGCGTCGACGCCTCGCGTCTCGCGGTATCGATACAGGATGCGGATGGCGGTGAAGGGTGACAAACGATTAATCTGTCGGCTAAGGCCAAGCTGAGCTAATACCCTGCTTAGGCTATGGCCTATGCCATGCGCGTTCGCGGTCTGTGGCAACATCCCCCCTGATCCGTGTCGATGCCGAAGTCGACAGCGATGTCGGGGCGCGATCACAGGGAGAGACGAGGAGAGAATCCCATGGCCCAGCTACCTCCGGTGCTCTGGCTACATGCGTTCGAGGCGGCCGCGCGTACGCTCAGTTTCACCGCCGCGGGGCGTGAACTGGGGGTGACCCAGTCGGCGATCAGCCAGCGCATCCGGCTGCTCGAGGATCGCGTCGGGCAGCCGCTGTTCGTGCGCCATCCGCGCAGTCTGGCGCTGACCCCGGCCGGGCGCGCCTGGCTGCCCAGCGTGCAGGACGCTTTCACGCGGCTGGCCGAAGGCACCGCCGAGGTGTTCGGGCCGAGCCCCGACGCGCCGGTCACCCTGCGCGCCACGCCAGCACTCCAGCAGACCTGGCTGGCGCCACGGCTGCTGCGTTTCCAGCAGGCCCACCCGCAGGTCACCCTGCGCCTGGTGAGCGCGATCTGGGCAGATGACTTCGGTGCCGAAGGGGTAGATCTGGAGCTCCGCTATGGCCATGGCGAGTGGCCCGATCTCACCGCGCAGTGCCTGGGGGAGGAGCGCCTGCTGCCGGTATGCAGCGCGGCATTCGCCCAGCGCCTGCGTGAGCCCGCCGATCTGGCCGGCGAGACGCTGCTGCACGCCGCGGGGTTCGCCGCCGGCTGGCCGAGCTGGCTGGCCCTGGCGGGGGTCGCCGGGCTCGAGAGTCGCTGTCGGGCGATGATCTGCGATACCCACGTGACTACCCTGGCGCTGGCCGGCTATGGCGGGGGGATCGCGCTGTCGCATCGCCGCCTGCTCGAGGCGAGCCGCGACCTGGTGGCGCCCTTCGCCCTGGACATGGCCACCGACGAGGCGTTCTGGCTGGTGCGTCCGGCCAGCCGTCAGCTGCGGGCCCCGGCAGCGGCGCTGTGGGATTGGCTGCTGGCGGCGAACTGAGCCGGGCCGGCCGCGGCGCAGGTGCGCTATGCTGAAAGCCTTTCCCGCCAACTCCGAGGTGGAACATGTCTGTGATATCGCGATCCCGCCGCCCGCTGGCCACGGCGTTGCTGACGCTGAGCCTGGCCCTGGTGGCGGCGCTGCCCGCGGCCGGTGTCGCGCTGGCGCAGAGTGTCACCGGTATCGACCCGCACACCGGCAAGCGCGTGCAACTGCCCGACAACAACCACGACGGCCGCGCCGACTATGTGCCGCGGCGCCTGGAGATCCAGGTGGTGCCCGGCATCAATACCGCGCCCAACCCGCCGCCGACGCGGGACGACTCGGCCGGTGGCACGATCTGCCATGGCCGCGACGGCGGCACCACCATCTCCACCGCGCGGCGGGTCTGCGATCCCGACGCGCCGAGTGGCGATGGCGGGCCAGGGGCCAGCTCCACCACCACCCGCTCGACCACGACCACCACGACCACCACGACGCGCTCCACGCCGACGCGTCCCGCTTCCGGCTCGTCCACCCGGGTCGACTGAGTGAGCCGTCGGTGCGGATCAGTGGCTGGCGAAGTAGCGCGCGAAGGCGTCCACCACCTGATCGATATCCGCCTCGGAAACATCCCGGTGGGTGACGAAGCGCGGCGCGTAGAGCGCGCCGACCAGGATGTCGCGCTCCCTCAGCCAGGCGTGCAGGTGCTCGGGGTCGAAGGTGTCGCCGCGGTTGAAGCGCACGAATACCATGTTGGTCGCCTGAGAGGTCACCTCGATGCCGTCGATGGCGCCGAGTCCTGCCGCCAGGCGCTCGGCCTTGGCATGATCCGCGGCCAAGGCCGGCAGATGGTGTGTCAGCGCATATTCGCAGGCCGCTGCCAGTAGCCCCACCTGGCGCATGCCGCCGCCCACCACCTTGCGCCAGCGCCGGGCCTGATCGATCAGCGCCTGGCTGCCCACCAGTACCGAACCGGCCGGCGCGCCGAGACCCTTGGAGCAGCAGATCGAGACGCTGTCGAAGGGGGCACACAGCGCTTCCAGCGTCGAGCCGCTGGCGGTCACGGCATTGCCCACCCGGGCACCGTCGAGATGGGTGGCGAGGCCATGGCGGCGGGCCAGCGCGGTCGCCTGATGGACGTAGTCGGCATCCAGCACCTGCCCATTGAAGGTGTTCTCCAGCGCCAGCAGCCGGGTCCGGGCGAAGTGCGGGTCGATCGGCTTGATCGCGGCAGCGATCTTCTCCAGCGGCAGGCTACCGTCGGCGGCGTTGTCGATCGGCTGCGGCTGGATGCTGCCCAGTACCGCCGCGCCGCCGCCCTCCAGGCGATAGGTGTGCGCCTGCTGGCCGACGATATATTCGTCGCCGCGCTGGCAGTGGCTCATCAGCGCGACCAGGTTGCTCTGGGTGCCGGAGGGAAAGAACAGTGCCGCCGCCTTGCCGGTCTGGGCGGCGGCGTAGTGCTGCAACTGATGGACACTGGGGTCGTCGCCCCAGACGTCGTCACCCAGGGGGGCGTCGAACATCACCTGGCGCATCTCGGCGCTGGGTCGGGTCACGGTATCGCTGCGTAGATCGATCATGGAAAGCGCCTTTGAAGTGTCGTTGCAGAGGGTTGTGTTGAGGGCCGCCTCGGCCAGGCGCCTGGTCGGGCGTCGCTCACGCCGGCGGCGACGCCGAGGCGAGCGCCATCAGCAGGGGACCACCGGCGAGTGCCTGCTGCAGGCGAGTGGCAAGGATCTCGACGATGGCGTCGTTCTCGCCCACCAACCGAGTTGTTTCCACGCTCAGGCCGGGGGAGCGGGACATCGCCTGGGTGCAGATCTCGGCGATATCGCCTCCCTCGCCGGCGTGGCGGCCCGGAGAGAGAAACAGCATCGCGAGGATCACGTCACCCTCGGCCAGGGCCGGGGAGGCGAGCAGATCCTCCAGCAGTGGCTCGTTGAATCGGTAGGCATCGCCCTCGCGGCGCTCCATCGAGGCAAAGGTCACACACGCGACCTCATCGGCCAGCAGCGCGCTCAGCTGCCCGGTGAGGTAGTTGCGCACCGCCGTGACCTCGGGGATCGGGCTGCCGTGGTCGACCAGCACGACCTGCGGGCGGGGCCGGCCTGTCATGCGTTCGCGCACGTTGTCGGCGAGAAGCTGTGCCAGGCGCAGATCCGGCGCCAGCAGCGTATCGATCAGCGGCGGGGCGACCTTCACCGAAAGCTGGGGGTAGTTGGCCTGCACCTCGGCCAGCCGCTCCGGCAGATAGCGCGTCAGCGCCTGGCTCGGCCCGAAGAAGAAGGGCAGGATCAGCAGCTCGGTCACGCCCGCGGCGGCATGGCGCTCGGCCAGCGGGCCCAGCGAGACGGCCTTGTGCCCGCCGAGCTGCTCGGGTGGAATCTTGAACGAGTGCAGCAGCGAGGTGGCCTCGACCGCCTCGCCACTGGCCTGGCTCAGGGCCTCGGCGAGCCGGCGCAGGTTGAGCGTAGCGGCGGGGCGCAGGGAGCCGTTGTCGACGAGCAGAATCTTTCGCATGAGACCTCTAAGTGGATGCGGGCATTCGGTACGGCAGCGGGCGCCGAAACATAGCCGCAGCAGGGCGAGCTTCATCTGGCTAGCATACCCGAGCGCAGGCGCTTGGCTGAACCTGGCGGATGGGTCACCGGCATCTCGGATGTCGGTTTGTTCACGCCGAGCGCTTGGCGCATGATGCCGACTCTATCCAGTGGCGAAACGACGAGGAGAGCAGGGCATGACACAGTACGCCGTCGTGGCGCACGACTACACCGATGACGACGCGCTCGACCGCCGCCTGGCCAATCGCGAGGCCCATCTGGCCGGTATTCGGGAACTCGCCAGTCAGGGAAAATTCCTGAGCGGCGGGGCATTCCTGGATGAGAACGGCAAGATGATCGGCTCCAACGCGCATTTTCAGTTCGAAGATCGCGCCGCGCTCGACGCCTGGCTCGAGACCGAGCCCTACCTGACCGGCCGTGTCTGGGAGCACATCGAGATCCGCGAGGTAAAACTGTTCGACCCTGACGCCTGAGCCCGATGACCCAAGATTCCGCACTTCCCCAGTGCATTCGCCACTACCTGGAGGCGGCTCCCCGCGAGGCGCTGCCGATCACCTACCAGCAGCTCGCCGAGGCGCTGGGCTTGCAGCCGCCGCGTACCATTCAACGCGTCGCCCAGGCGCTGGAAAGCCTGATGCGTGAAGACGCCGAGCACGGCCGGCCCTTGATCGCCGCGCTGGTCGTCAGCCGCCGCGGAGAAGGGCTGCCCGCGCAGGGCTTCTTCGATCTTGCCGTGGAACTGGGGCGGTTCCCCGTCGATCCGGCGCGACAGGCCGGGGCTTGGCGGGAGGCGTTTGAGCGCGTGATGGCAGCGAGATCGGTGTAGAGGCGATCCCAATTCTATTCGACATGCTGTCCGTCGGGCGGAGGCGGGCTATCCGATACGCGGTATCTTGCCGGCTACCGGTGGGTCGTTGGCTACCGGTGGGTCGTTGCTAGAGAGACGGCGCCGACGGGGCGATGACCCCGGTCATCCTCGAGTTTGCGCGAAACGATTGGCCCACTTCACCGTGAGATCGAACGCACCCAGGGCATAAAAGTGGAAGCCCGCCAGGTTGCTGGCCGGATCGCGCTCTTTGGAGGCAGCCAGTGCCTTGACGATCCGGCCCGGATCCTGACCTCGCCAGCTCATGCTCAGCAATCCTCTCAATCCGGTCATGTTCCTGCGCAGCACCTTGACCGAGGAACCGACCCCGCAAGCCATGGCGTGCTTGAGCAGGCTGGGGCCACTGGCCAGACCGTGCAGGCCGGCATGAATCGGCAACCGATTGCCTTGCTCCCGAATACGACGCTCCCAGGCAATGAAAGGGTCGGCATCGAAGAAAAACTGGGTGACGATGTAGAGTGGTATACCGGTCTCGACCGAAAAGGCATTCTTGATCGCCAACGCACGGTCGAGCGCTTCCTGCGTCGCCTCGGGGTGGCCCTCAGGGTGCCCCGCCACACCGATACGCCGTATACCGACACGCTCGATGATACCCGACTCCAGCAGCTCGAGCGTGTTGCCGAGCTGGCCGCGAGGCGTGTCGTCGCCACCGGCCAGCAGCAGGATCTCATCGACGGCGGTCTCTTCCACCAGTTTCGATAGCAAGCGCTCGAATGCACGCTTGTCGGCCAGGCTACGGGCGGTCACATGGGGTACCGGTTTGAACCCCATGCCCTGCAATCGCTTGGCGCACACCAGCATCTCCTCGTGCGTATTCTTCGGGAATTGGGGGATGAAAATGCGGGTTTCCTCGGGGAGGGCGCCCCATTCGACCCTGTCTCCAAGTATTGCCTTCGGTGTGGCCTCTATCGAATATCCCTGGAACAGCGGGATGAATGGCACGCAAGGCCCCTTGTTCAGCGGTGTCGTCACCGCGTCTTTGGGCTTGGCGAATGGCGCCGACATCTTGATCCTCCATCCGGCGATTTTTTACGCTATTGCGTTCGAATTTTAACCAAGAAAGATACGTAAAAAATGCTCCAGTATCATTTCATGATGCGCCTTGGCGAGATCAGATCACGACAGGACGTCAGGTCTTTTTCAAGGATTGATCTCAGATGCCTGAAAAGTGAGAATTTCTGGTGATTTGCTGTCATTTTGCCAATGCATAGGTGTTGGATACTGTACGCCCCATCGTCTTCTGGCCACTTTTTCATCGCACGTCAACGTGCGGTAATTAGCAGGGAAGAACGAGCATGTCGTCTCGTCGAAAAACCCGCATCAAACCCCTTTTCGAGAAAAGCCGCGCGTGATCAAGCGGGAGGATGATAGGGAGCGATCACCTCACTCTGCTCGCTTCTACTGAGGAACCTCCTCGATCGCTACCGAACTTTCCGGCCGATGAAGACGAGGCGCAGGCGCGTGGCACGCCGAGAGGGTGTTTACAGAATGCCTGCGCTCGGCAATACGGCGTTGAAATCGGCCTCAGGCGGATGGCGGGGGGCGTGTGAAGCGCGTCATGGCATCCTGCCCGAAGTAGCGCTTCAGCAGGTCGTAAAGCTCGGGATAGACCTCGAACAACTGATCCGGGGCGGTGAAGAAGAGTTCGCAGCAGACCGCGAAGCACTCGCCGGGGTGGGTGGCGGCGTAGTCGTCGATCGGCGTCTCTGCGCCGCGGGCGAGGTGCGCCTGCAGGTCGTCCCACACCGCGGTAAAGATGCGATGCCACTCCTGGGCGGTGACATCGCTCGCGGCGGCGAGCGGCGGGAAGCCGTCGACATCGTGGGAGTTGCCCAGGTCGAGCTTGTGGGCGAACTCGTGGATGATCACGTTGTAGCCGGAGTAGTCGCCACTGGCGCCGACCTCGGGGGTGGCGAGCACCACCGGGCCGCGCCAGGAGGTCTCGCCGGCACGCTCGTCCTCGTACTCGTGCATCACGCCGAAGTCGTCCAGCTCCGTCACGCGGCGGTGGAAGGCATCGGCGACCAGCACGATGTCATGCACGTTGGCGAAGGCCGCGCTGGCGTCGTCGTCGCTCCAGGCCAGCGTCAGCAGGCAGGCCTGGGCGGCGATCGCGAGCTGGGCGGCGAGATCGTACTCGACCCCCTCGGAAGTCGCCCACTGCCAGCGGTGCAGCTGCTGCCAGGCGCGTGCGCCCAGCCGTGCGGCCTCGCTGTCCTCGAGGTCGGCGAGCAGTGGCAGGCCCTGGCGCACCGCCTGCCAGCACGCCTCATCGAACGCGGGGGCGCCACGCCGGGCGGGCCACAGGCCGGGCCACTTCACCCGTGCCCCCTGGGTGCGGTGTCACGCTCGCCCCGAGACATGGCTCAGCTCTCTTCCTGACGTGCCCCGGACTTCCACGACCAGTCACGCAGGCGCAGGTCGTAGAGGTCCAGCCGGCGATCCTTGAGGTTGGTCACCGCACCTTCGGCCCGCACCAGCTTGAGCTTGTTCAGGTCGAGATCCGAGAACATCACCATCTCGGTATTGGGGGTGGTCTCTGAGAGTACCGCGTCATGGGGGAAGGCGAAGTCCGACGGCGAGAACACCGACGACTGGGCGTACTGGATGTCCAGGTTCTCGATCGACGGCACGTTGCCGACGCTGCCGCACACCACCACGTAGCACTCGTTCTCGATCGCCCGGGCCTGGGCGCAGTGGCGTACACGCAGGTAGCTGTTCTTGGTATCGGTCCAGAACGGTACGATCAGCACGTCCATGTCCTGCTCGGCGAGCAGCCGCGGCAGCTCCGGGAACTCCACGTCGTAGCAGATCAGGATGCCCACGCGGCCGGCATCGGTCTCGAACACGCACAGCTCGTCGCCGCCCTCGACCACCCAGTCGCGGCGCTCCTGGGGGGTGATATGGAGTTTGGCCTGGCGGTCGACGCTGCCGTCCCGGTGGCACAGGTAAGAGACGTTGTAGAGCTTGCCGTCGTCACCTTTCTCCACCATCGAACCGGCGACGATGTTGATGTTGTAGGAGACCGCCATGCGCGAGATCTCGCTCTTGAAGCGCTCGGTGAAGCCAGCCAGGAACTGGATCGCCTCGACCTGGTCGGTCTGGTCGGTAAGCCCCATCAGCGGAGTGTTGAACAGCTCCGGAAAGACCGCGAAGTCGCTCTGATAGTCGGAGATGGCATCGACGTAGAACTCGACCTGCTTGAGCACCGATTCGACCGAGTCAAACTCGCGCATCTGCCACTGCACCGCACCGACCCGGATCTGGGTACGACGGGTGTCGATCACCAGGCTGGCCGGTTCGTAGAGGATGTTGTTCCACTCCAGCAGGGTGGCATAGCCCATCGACTTCTCGTCTTCGGGCAGATACTTCTTCAACAGCCGCTTGACCAGGAAGTCGTTGGCCAGCTGGAACGACAGGATGGGGTCGTAGAACTCCTTGCGTGCCACCCGATCGATGTACTCTGCCGGCGACATCTCCGACGCGTGCTGGTGATAGTTGGGGATGCGGCCGCCGGCCAGGATCGCGCGCAGATTCATCGAGCGGCACAGGTCCTTGCGCGCTTCGTAGAGGCGCCGACCGAGACGATAGCCGCGGTAGGCGGGGTCGATCAGCACGTCGAGGCCGTAGAGGGCGTCGCCATCGGGCTCGTTGAGGATGATCTCGCGGTGGCCGATCAGCTCGTCGTACTTGTGCGGATTGGAGAAACGGTCGTAATCGACCCGCACGGTGAGCGCCACGCCGACGATCTTGTCGTCGTCCTCGATGAGGATCTGGCCGTCGGGGAACTCGTCGATCAGCTTGTCGATGGTGTGCTGGGACCAGGCACCCCCGATGTCGTCGTAGACGGCGTCCATCAGCCGCTTGAGCTGCGGGTAGTCCTCGCAGGCGAGGTTGCGCAGGTTGAGATGCAGTTCTTCCAAAGACATTGAGCGGCTATCTCCATCCGGGCCAAACAGGGATCGGCGCGAGTTGGCGTGAGAAAGGGGCTTATAGAGACAAAGTCTAACACGTCGTGCTCCCCTGCGAGTGGCGCCGCCTGGGCGGGGGAAGCGGCCCGCGCCTGCGCCGTCCGTGGGGATACCGACTTCAGAAAGGCTGTCATCTGCCGACAATAATTCAGACTTTCTAATTTTTCTTCGAGCGGTGGCACGCAGCATGTTCGCGCGTCGCCCCTGAGAACCGATATGCAGCGATGGCGACAGATAGGGTTGGGGCTCGCGTTGATGTTGGCGAGCCTGGCAGCCCAGGCATTCCACCCGAGCGACGACGATCGCCTCACGCTGAGTGGTTTCGGCACCCTGGGGCTGGTCCACAGTGACAACTCCGAGGCCGAGTTCCTGCGCGATATCAGCCAGCCCAGGGGCGCCGGGGAGGGGTGGAGCGCACGCGTGGACACCCTGCTGGGGGGGCAGCTCGGGTGGCGTGTCGATCCGCGCTGGGATCTGGTGGTGCAGGGGATCAGCCGCTACCACGACACCGGCGACTTCCGCCCCGAGCTGAGCTTGGCGTTCGTGCGCTATCGCCCTGACCCCGCGCTGCAGCTGCGTGCCGGGCGTCTGGGCTGGGACGTGTTCCAGCTCTCCGACTCGCGCTACGTGGGGTATGCCTATCCCTGGGTGCGGCCACCGGTGGATCAGTTCGGCATTCTGCAACTGACCTATATCGACGGTGCCGATGTGACCTTCAAGCAGCCGCTGGGCAGTGATCTGGTAAGGCTCAAGCTCTATGCCGGGCGCTCCGACAGCCGGATCTACGTGCGCGACGATCTGATCGCGGACTTCGACGCCGACGCGGTCTACGGCGGGCACCTCGACTATGAACACGGCCCGTGGCGCCTGCGCACCAGCTATACCGAAGTGCACTCGGACGTGGACTACTCGGGGCCACTCATAGATGAGATCGACAGTCTGCAGCTACCGGGGCTGGATGGGGAACGGCAGATCGAGAGCGTACTCGGTTTCTCTCGGTTACGGCTGTTCTCGCTGGGAGCGCTATATGACAGTGGCCCGCTGCAGGTGCAGGCGATGGTCAACCGTACCCGCACCGAGCGCCAACGCGGCCGGATCGACTCGGCGCTGCTCTCGGCCGGCTACCGTCTGGGGCAGGTGACGCCCTACGTTGCTGTCTCCCGCATCATGACCTCATCCACCCACCCCGACGACACCGATATCGATCAGCGCACCTGGACGCTCGGCACGCGCTTCGACGTCGCCAGCGACATCGCGCTGAAAGCGCAGTTCGACCGCATCGACACGCGCAGGCCCGGCTTTTTATGGCATACCGACAGCGACTGGGAGGGCGGCTGGAGTTCCGTTTTCAGTCTCGGTCTGGACTTCATCTTCTAGAGGCCTGGACATGATCCGAGTGCGTTGTTGTCTTCTGGTGGCGCTGCTATCGCTGGTGATGCCGGCGATGGCCGATATCGCCATCGTGGTCAATACCGGCAGCGGCGTCAGCCATCTCACCCGCAGCGATGCGGTCAATATCTTCATGGGCCGCTATCGCAAGCTGCCCAGCGGCAATCCGGCGCTGCCACTCGATGTGGCCCCGTTCAAGGCGCGTTTCTATCGAGCGCTGGTGAACAAGAATCTGGCCGAGATCAACTCCTACTGGGCGCGGCTGGTGTTCTCGGGCGAGAATTCGCCGCCACAGCAGGTGGCGACGGTTGACGAGATGCGCCAGATCGTGACGAGCAACCCCGGCGCTGTCGGCTATCTCGATAGCCGCGAGGTGAGCCCCGATCTGCACGTCGTGCTGATACTGAGCGAATAAGCGATGTCGCGACTGCTGATGCTGTTACACACCCGCCTGGCGCTGCGTACCACCGCGATCATCCTGCTGATCGTGGGGCTGCTGGGTATCGCCTTCCTGCTCCTGGCGGTGCACTTTCGCGCCCAGAGCGTGCATCAGGAGCAGCAGGCCCGGCTCGAGGGGCTGCTGAACACGGTCGAGCGCACGGCGCAGATCGCCTGTTTCCTGGACGACGAGCAGTTGGCGCGGGAGCTCGCCGATGGCCTGCTGAGCAACGACATCGTGCATGCGGTGCGCGTCCAGTCCCTCGATGGCAAGCTGTTGATCGACAGGGGGGGGGCGCTCGATAGTGCTCGCGATGCCCTGTTCACACGCGAGATCGCCTCGCCATTCGAGCCCAGGACGACGGTCTGCCGACTGACCATCGACCCCGATCAGCGTTACATCGATGCCCTGGTCGGCCAGGCGTCGCGTTTCGTCGGCGGCGCGCTGCTGCTGCAGCTGCTGGGCATCGGCTTGTGCGTGGTGGTGGTGGTGGTGCGCTACGTGACCCGGCCGATCACCGGGCTGTCGCAGCGGCTGCGAGCGCTCGAAGCGGAGACCGGGCAGAAACTGCAGGCGCCGCGGGGCAACCGCGACGACGAGATCGGCCAGTTGGTGAACAGCGTCAACGCCATGATCGACAATCTGGTCCAGAGCCTCGATGCCGAGCGCTGCCTGCGCCTCGAGCGTGAAGTCGAGGAGCGCCGCTACCGGGCGATCTTCGACAATGTCGAGACAGGCATCTTCGAGGTCGATGACGACGGCGCGATCCGGGTCGCCAACCCCGCTTTCCGGCGTCTGTTCAAACTGCCTGCCAAGCGTGACCTGAACCTTCATCCGATCGATTTCGCCACCCTGGTCGATCCTGAGGGCACCTTTGGCGCCAGCCCGGCCACGGTGGTGGCCGGCGGTCGCGGGCGGCAGTGGGAGGTAGCGCTCGGCGACGAGGAGCCGCGGCGCTGGGTCAGTCTGGTACTCAACCCGCTGGAGGCGGGACGTCTGCAGGGGGTAGCGCACGACGTCACCGCGCGCAAGCGGGCCGCCGACGCGGCCGAGCAGCTGGCGGTGACCGATCCGCTCACCGGGCTCGGCAATCGGCGCGGCTTCGACCGTCGCCTGGCGGTGATGGGGCGCCACCATCGGCTCTATCCGGATCGTTGTCATGCGCTCGTGCTGCTCGACTTCGATCACTTCAAGCAGATCAACGACGCCCACGGCCACCACGCCGGGGACCGGGTACTGCGCCTCGTCGGCGGCGAGCTGGCGGCGCTGCTGCGCCAGCGCGACTACCTGGCGCGGCTGGGTGGTGACGAGTTCGTGCTGCTGCTG
The DNA here is from genome assembly GCF_003206675.1 of Salinicola sp. RZ23. NCBI lineage: Bacteria > Pseudomonadati > Pseudomonadota > Gammaproteobacteria > Oceanospirillales > Halomonadaceae > Salinicola > Salinicola sp. RZ23. The sequence goes on along the minus strand of NZ_PZJK01000010.1, from coordinate 19,032 downwards.
GAAGGGTGCGGACGGCGGGATGAGGTGGAGGCGCTGCTCGGGCGCTTCGTCGCGCGTCTGCAGACCCCGATCGCGCTCGAATCGGGGGTAGAGGTCACCATCGGGGTCAGCATCGGGGTAGCGCTGCTCGGGGTGGATACCGAGGAGCCGCAGCAGGCGCTGCTGCTCGCCGACCGCGCGATGTACGCGGCCAAGCGCGCCGGGCGCAATACCTGGCGCTTCCACGCGCCCGGCGGCAACGGCTGAGCTGTGCTCAGCCCGGCCGCTGCATCTGGAAACGCTGCGCCTCGGCGGCCTCGAAGTAGTCCGCCGGGCCGCCGCCGCGCAGGATCGGGCGCGCGGCGGCGGTCTGATAGATGCCATCGACCAGCAGGGTCGGGTCGATGTGCACGCCGACCACCTCGCCCAGCACCAGCCAGTTGTCGATCTCTTCGCCGGCGGCGGAGCGCAACCGTAGCGTCTGGCTCAGGCGGCACTCGAACACCACCTGCGCTTCGCCCACATGGGGCACCGCCACGACCTTTGACGTGCTCGGGGTGAGCCCGGCCAGGTTGAACTCATCGACCTCGGGGGCCACCGACGCTGCGCTCTGGTTCATCGCCTCGGCCAGCGGTCGGGTCGCCAGCTGCCAGCAGAACTCGCCGGTGCGTTCGATGTTGCGCACGCTGTCCTTGTAGCCCGAACTGGAGAAACCGATGATCGGTGGGGTATCGGCGAAGGCGTTGAAGAAGCTGTAGGGCGCCAGGTTCAGCTGTCCTGTCTCGTCCTGTGAGGAGATCCAGCCGATCGGGCGCGGGCCGATGATCGCCTTGAACGGGTTGTGCGGTAGGCCGTGCCCCTGCTGGGGCTGGTAGAAGTGGGCATTGCTGGGCATAGCAAGAGTTCCTGAGGGATCACGATGACGAGAGGGGGGAGCCGCCACTGGCGCCATGCCAGTCGCGGCGGTGATGCTTCAGGCTTTGCGGCCGGCGAGGAAGATGAGCGTGCGCCCATGAGCCAAAGCCGCCGCCTGTTGGTGGTAGCTTGCCCGTGACCAGCAGTTGAAGCCGTGCTCGGCGCCGTCATAGAGATGCACCTCGACCTCTGGGTTGGCGGCGAACGCCTCACGGGTCTGCTCGACGTGCGCGAGCGGGATATGGTCGTCTTCGGCGCCGAAGTGGAACTGGGCCGGTACCGTCAGCGCCTCGGCGCGGTCGAGATACTCGGTGATGCCGCCGGCGTAGTAGCACACCGCGGCGTCGACGCCCGCGTCCAGTGCACACAGGTAGGAGAGGACACCGCCCATGCAGTAGCCCACCGAGGCGATCGGCCCGTCGCACACCGGGCTTGCGCGCAGAGCCCGGGTGGCGGCGCGCAGGTCGCTGATCACGGTGGGGTAGTCCAGCGCCTGCTTATGCGCCACGGCGGCCTTCCAGTCGTCGCCGTCATAACCCAGCTCGACCCCGGGCGCTTCGCGCCAGAACACATCGGGGGCGATGACGCTGTAGCCATCCATGGCGTACTGTTCGGCGACGCCGCGAATATGGCCATTGACGCCGAAGATCTCCTGGATCAGCAGAATGCCGGGGCCCTTGCCCTTGTGGGGCAGCGCCTGATAAGCCTTGAACGTCTTGCCGTCCTCGGCGGTGATCTCGATCCATTCGGTCTTGATGTGGGTCTGTGACATGTCTGGTTTCCTGTGGGGATAAATGACCTTGGCCAGCCAGGGACGTCTGGCTGGCCGGTGTCGATGTAGCGGAGCCCGGCGGCGAACCGGGGAAACCAGGAAAAATTATAGCAGGCTATCTAGCATCGGCCCGGTCGCGCGCAGCGAGAAAGAGGGCGGCTAGCAGAGAGGGTGGCTAGCAAAGAGGGTGGCTAGAAAGAGAGCTGCGAGAAAGAGGGCAGCGCGAAAGCGCCGCCGGCATCGATGGGGGCCCGACGGCAGCCATGCCGGCGCGTTCAGCCCAGAGTCTGAATGACCTGCTCGAAGCCCTGTTTCATGTGTCGCGCGATGTAGGCGAGCGTTGCCTCCAGCGAGTCGCCCTTGGCGTGTTCCAGGTAGCTGTCGTGGGACTGGCGGGCAGGTCCTGCACGCTTGTGCGCGCGCTGGTGCAGCACGAAGTAGCACTGCAGATGAGGTTTGATACGCGACCAGGCATCGAGCAGCAGCGGATTGCCGCTGAGTTCGTAGCACCACTGGTGTAGCGCGAGTTCGCGATCGATCGCCAGCGCACCATCGCCGGCATCGATGGCCTCGAGCAGGCGTGCATGGCGCTGATCGAGGTCGTCGAAGCTGGCCGCGGTGCGCTTGTGCCAGAGGCCCTTGAATGCCATCTGCTCGAGGCCGGTGCGGTACTCATAGAGCTGGTGCAGCCCGTCCGGCGTCAGTTCGAGCACCCGCACGCCCTTGTAGGGTTCGCTGATCAACAGGCCGATATTCATCAGGTGGCGTATCGCCTCGCGCAGTGGCGCACGGCTGACGCCGAGCTGCTGTGCGAGCGCATTCTCGGTCAGCCGTGTGCCGGGAGCGATGGTGCCATTGGCGATCAGCGTTTGCAGTCGCTGGGCGGTCTGTTCCCAGAGCGTCTGGCGAGCCGGAATCTGCGCGATATCGGTCGAGAACATGCGTATCCAAAAGTGGCGTGATGGGTGACGTCAGCCGCGGAGGTAGTCGTCGTAGAGCGCTGCCAGGCGCTGCATCAGGCTGGCGTCGCGACGGTTTACGATAGCATGTCCGTCGATGCGATAGACCGGTGTCAGGCCGCCCAGCGTACCGGTGACGAAAGCCTCGTCGGCGGTGTAGGTCTGGGCCAGGGTGAAGTCCAGCTCGCGGACCACGATACCCGCCTCCCGCGCCAGGCGCATGACCGTCTTGTGGGTGATGCCATTGAAGTTGTAGCGTCCGGTCGAGGTCCACAGTTCGCCATCGCGAACGATGAAGAAGTTGGTCGAGTTGCAGCTGGCGACGAAGCCATGGGGGTCGAGCATCAGCGCCTCGTTGGCGCCGGCATTGATCGCCTGGATCAGCGCCTGGATGAAGTTGAGCCGACTGTGGGAGTTGAGGCGGAGATCGAAGACGTCTGGGCTGCTGCAACGGAAAGTCGAGGTGAACAGCGTCAGGCCCTGCGCCTTGGCCGTCTTGTCGACTACCTTGTGCTCGGCGACGATGACGATGGTGGCCTTGCCGCGCAGAAAGCGCGGATCCTGATTGGGCGTGCTCTTGAGTCCGCGACTGACCATCAGTCGAATATGCACACCATCGTGCATGTCGTTTCTGTCCAGCGTTTCCCGAATCAGGCCGACCAGCGCTTCGCGGGTGACGCCGATATCCAGAGAGATCGAAGCGGCGCCTTGATAGAGCCGCTCCATATGCTCGTCGAGTGCGATCAGTCGGCCTTCGACCAGTCGTATGCCTTCCCAAACGCCGTCACCGAGGACGAAGCCACTGTCGAAGATCGATACCGTCGCCTGGTGCTTGGGTTTGAATTCGCCGTCGACGTAGACGATCACGTCTTCGTTGCGGGTATCGGCCACGTAGGACTGCGAGCTACCGGTGGTATTGGTCATGCGTTTTCCTTCCCTTCTATGCGGTTATGCGGTCAAGCGGTGGGTTCTGTGGCGGGTGCGGGCTGCGGTCGTTTCCACATGGCGAAGCCGGTGAAGCCGTAAAGTAGCGAGAACACCATCACCAGCCAGTGGTACCAGAGGAACGGCAGGTAATCGGTGGTGGCCACGCCGGTGGTCGTGGCCATGAACACTGCGCCGCTGGTCCAGGGAATCATCGGGGTCGAGAGCGTGCCGCCGGCCTCGACGTTGCGCGACAGCACTACCCGCTGCAGCCCGAGCCGGTCGTAGATGTTTCGCGTCATCGAGGCCGCGGTGAAGATCGCCACGTAGGCGGCGCCGCCGAAGATCGTGCCGAAGAAGCCACACGCCATGGTCGCCAGGGTCAGCCGGCCTGTGCTGCGGTGGACCATGCGGGTGAGCGCGTTGGCGATGGTTTCGAGGACACCGATACGCTCCATCAGGCCCCCCAACCCCAGCGCGAAGATGACGATGGCGATCACCGGCAGCATCGAGACGATGCCGCCGCGATTGAGGATGCTGGCGAGATAGCCCGTGCCGTAGTCGCCCTGATTGCCGGCATATAGCGTGGTCACCGCCTGCAACGGGGTAACGCCCTGGGCCAGCCAGGCACAGATCACGCCCAGCACGGCGCCGGTCGCGATCACCGGGAGGGCGGGCTTGCGCAATGCCAGCAGCACCAGCGTGGCGAGGATCGGCATCAACAGCCAGGGGGAGAGCAGGAAGTGAGCCTGTAGCTGGGCCATTACCGCGTCCGCCTGCTGCATGTCGTAGCCGCTGCGGGAGAGGTGGTTCCCGGCCAGGGCGAAGCCGATGGTGGCCAGCGTGACGCAGGGCACACCGGTATAGAGCATCGAGCGCACGTGATCGATCAGCGGCACCTCGCACAGCGAGGCGGTGAGTACCGTGGTGTCGGAGAGCGGTGAGAGCTTGTCGCCCACGTAGGCGCCGGAGATGACCGCGCCGGCGACAAGAGGCAGCGGCAGTTCGAAGCCGTGGCCGATACCCATCATGGCGATACCGATGGTGCCCACGGCGCCGAACGAGGTGCCGGTCACCAGCCCGGTGGCGGCGCAGATCAGGAAAGCGGCGGGCAGGAACCAGGACGGATCGATCAACGCAACGCCGTAGTAGATCACGCTGGGGACGATGCCCGCGGCGATCCAGGCGCCGATCAGTGCGCCGACGGTAATGATGATCATCACCCCCTCGAGGCCACTGCGAATACCGTCGAACGCGCCTTGCTGGAGTGAGTCATAGGCATGGCCGAGGCCCTTGCCGATGGCGAACATCGCGAACCAGGCAGCGAACAGCGCCAAGGCGACGGGCATCTTGAGCAGCAACACCGTCGACATGATGGCAGCGAAGCTGGCGAGAATCAGACAGAGCGCGAACAGGCCCGGGCGGCGGGCAGATTGTGGCCTCATGGGGGCACCTCGAACGTTTTTGAGTTTGTTATGCGCTGTGCGGCAATAAATTGTATACAGCATACAATGTGTATGACTCAAGCCGACAAGCGTGAAAAGTGACCGGATGAGGCGCGCGCAGGCGAAAGCCGCGCCGGTCAGGTTCGGGCGGATCGTCCCAGGCAGTCGAGAAGGTGTCTGTCACCAGACAGAGCAGGCAGCGTGGGTCACAGCGCGTGGCGAGTCGGCCGGGCGTGACGAGGGGAGCGGCGTGGCAGAAGCGGGGCCGCGCCAGTGTTGATGGGGGGCGGGAGACGCGTGCGGCCAGCAGTTCGCATGGCCGCCTCGACTGGCGAGACGGCCCGGCGCTGACGCGTTACGCCGGCTGGCGGCGGTCTTCGATGACCTGGCGCCCGCGGATGCAGTCGGCCTCGTGGGGTTCATCGACCCAGGGCTCGGCGATGCCCTGATCGATCCAGCTCGCCACCGCCGGGTGCGCCAGCAGACGCTCGACGTAGTCGCGGGACGGGGAGCCGAGGGTGATGCCGTAGCCGCGTACGCGGACCGCCACCGGGGCGAACATCGCATCCACCGCGGTGAACTGCTCACCTGCCAGCCAGGGACCGCCGAAGCGCGTGATGCCCTCCTGCCACAGCGCCTCGAGGCGGGCGATGTCCCGGGCCAGGGCGGCACCGGGCTCGCCCAGGTCGATGCGCAGGGCGCAGTTCATCGAGCACTCATCGCGCAGCGCGAAGAAGCCCGCATGCATCTCGGCGCTGGCGCAGCGCGCCCAGGCGCGTGCCTCGCGCGCCTGTGGCCAGGCCGCCGGATGAGCCTCGGCGATGTACTCCATGATCGCCAGCGACTCCCACACCGCGCTGTCGCCATCATGCAGACAGGGCACCTTGGCGGTGGGTGAGAACGTCGCGAAGGCGCTCTGCTGGCCGTCACCCTCGAACGGGGTCATGACCTCCTCGAAGGGAATGTCCAGCGCGCGCAGCAGCACCCAGGGGCGCATCGACCAGGATGAGTAGTTCTTGTTGGCGATAAAGAGCCGATACGTCATATCCACCTCCGGAACTGTGTCGCCACGAGTATGCGGCGCCATCCCCGGTGGCGGAAGGGGGCTGCCGTGTGTCGCGTTGCAATAGGATTTCGTCTGGCGCAACATCCGACGCGAATCGATTTTTCATTCCGGTGAAGAGAGTCCCCATGGCACAACGACGAGTCGAGGCGGTGGAGCGTGCCCTGACGCTGCTCGGTGCGTTCTCGCGAGATCGGCGCGAGCTCACGCTGACCGAACTGGCTAATGCCAGCGGCTTCTACAAGAGCACCATCTTGCGATTGATGGCCTCGCTCGAGTATTTCGGCTACGTAGTGCGTGACGAACGTGGTGTCTATCGAATCGGCCCGGCGGTGCTGAGGCTGGCGCCGCTGGCGGTGGAGGGGCCGCAGTTGGAGGATCTGGTGCGACCGGTTCTGGTGGCGCTGCGTGAGGCCAGTGAAGAGACTGCGGCGTTTCACGTGCGCGATGGCGAAGCACGGATCTGTCGATTGTGCGAAAACGGCCGCCTCCAACTGCGCCACCATCTCGATGAGGGCGCGCGCGTGGCACTGGGGGAAGAAGAGGCGGTCGACCAGGCACTCGGTGGCGAGCTGCCGCCGGGTCGGGTGGCACGCTCCCACGGGGGGCGCCAGGCCGGGCTTTCGACGGTGGCGATTGCCATCCATGATGACGCCGGCGAATTGAGAGGCGCGCTGTCACTTTCCGGCCCCAGCGCGCGTTTCGACGCGCGGATCGAGGCTCACCACGCGCCGCTGCTGATCGAGGCGGCGGCGCGTCTGACTCACGCCTGGCCGCGCATGCTGGGGCCTATCTAATACCGCTTCGGACATCTCGTCCCTGCGCCGGTTTTATCGGCACCGCGGACACGTCAAACTAGACAGGTTCACTGGCGCTTTGCGGGTCGGTGCCGGCTCGCCGCTGGCTACCCGCAGCCGAGCCCTCTTTCTTCTGGCTGGACGACCCTTTATGGCGTTACGACAATCGACCCGGATCAACAAGTACATCAGCGAAAGCGGGATGTGCTCACGCCGTGAAGCCGATCGCTTCGTGGAGCAGGGCAACGTGTGGATCAACGGCCGCCGCGCTACCACTGGCGATCAGGTGGTGGCGGGGGACCGGGTCAAGGTCAATGGCCAGGAGATCGAGCCAAGAGAGGCGGAGGATCGGGTCCTGATCGCGCTGAACAAGCCGGTGGGGATCGTCAGTACCACCGAGTCCAGCGAGAAGGACAACATCGTCGAGTTCGTCAAGCACGGCGCGCGCATCTTCCCGATCGGCCGGCTCGACAAGGATTCCCAGGGGCTGATTCTGCTGACCAACGATGGTGATCTGGTCAACAAGATCCTGCGTGCGCACAACCATCACGAGAAAGTGTATCGGGTGACCGTCGACAAGCCGATCACCGACGACTTCATCGAGGGCATGCAGCAGGGGGTGCCGATCCTCGGTCAGGTGACCAAGCGCTGCCAGGTCAGCCGCGAGTCGACCTTCGTCTTCACCATCACCCTGGTGCAGGGCCTCAACCGCCAGATCCGCCGCATGTGCGAGTATTTCGGCTACGAGGTCACGCAGCTGATCCGTACCCGGATCATGAACATCTCGCTCAAGGGGCTGGCACTGGGCGACTGGCGGGATCTCTCGCCGCAGGAGACCGAGACGCTCATCGCGCTGACGCGTGATTCCGGCAGCGAGGCCGAGCCGGCACGGGCGGCCAAGCCCGCGCGCAGCGGCAAAGCCGCGAAACCGGCGGCCAAGGGGCGTCAGTCGGCGGGCGGCAAGCCCCACGCCAAGGATAGGGCGGCCGGTGGCGGAAAGTCTGGCACCAAGGGCAAGTCGGGCACCCATGGCAAACCCGGTGCCAAGGGCAAGCCGGCCGCCAAGGGTAAACCCGGTGCCAAGGATAAGCCGGTCGGCCAGGGTAGACCCGGCGCCAAGGGCAAGCCTGCCACCAAGGGCAAGCCGGGCGCCAAGCCCGCGGCCAAGGGGCGCGGCGGTAAGCCGAGTATGCCTGCCGCCAAGCGCACTCGGGGCAGCGGCAAGAAGCGCTAGCTCAGGCGCTCAGCCAATGGCCTTGACCGCGGCCTTGGCCACCTGCACGTCCTGGTCCGGTTTGACCCCGGAAATGCCGACGCTGCCGATCACTTCACCGTCGACGATCACCGGCACGCCACCGGCGAGCAGCGCCTGCATGGGCGCGCTGACGAAGGCGGTGCGGCCGCTGTTGATCATCTCTTCGAACACCTGGGTCTCCTTGCGGCCGATGGCGGCATTGCGCGCTTTCTCGCTGGCGATGCCGGCGCTGAAGGGGGCGGCGCCGTCGAGCCGGCGCAGGCCCAGCAGATGGCCACCGGCGTCGGCCACGGCGATGGTGACCGCCCAGCCCTGGGCGTCGGCTTCGCGCTGGGCGCTGTCCAGCAGGGCGTTGACATCGGCGAGTTCGAGTACGGCTTGGGTTTTCATGGCGTGGCTCCGGTGCGTGCTGAAGGTAAGAATTCGAGGGTCATGAGTCGGATGTGGCCAGACGCTCGTCGACCAGTTCGATCCAGTGGCGCACCGGGGTGCGCCCGGCGCCGTCGAGGTGGCTCTGACAGCCGATATTGGCGGTCACGATGGTGTCGGGCTGGCCCGCCTCCAGCGCTTCCAGCTTGGCGTCGCGCAGCTGGCGCGAGAGCACCGGCTGGGTGATCGAGTAGGTGCCCGCCGAGCCGCAGCAGAGATGGGCATCGCGTACCGGCGTGAGATCGAAGCCGAGGCGCGTGAGCACCCCCTCCACCGCACCGCCGAGCTTCTGCGCGTGCTGCAGCGTGCAGGGGCAGTGGAAGGCGAGACGCTGGGCGTCGTTGGCGGGTGAATCGGCCACCAGCGCCTCGAGATCCTCCTCGCGCAGGATCTCGACCAGATCCTTGGCCAGTTCGCTGACGCGTCGGGCCTTGTCCGCGTAGACCGGGTCGTCGGCCAGCATCTCGCCATACTCCTTGACGAAGGCGCCGCAGCCGCTGGCGGTCTGCACGATCGCCTCGGCGCCGTCTTCGATCAATGGCCACCAGGCGTCGATATTGGCCTGCATGCGTGCACGCCCCGCCTCCTGGGCGTTGAGGTGGAAGTCGATCGCGCCGCAGCAGCCGGCTTCGCGCGCCGCGCGGACGCCGATCCCCAGGCGGTCGAGCACGTGCGCCGTGGCGTCGTTGGTGTTAGGGGCCAGACCCGGCTGCACGCAGCCTTCCAGAATCAGCATCTGGCGCGGATGGCGCTCCGGTGCGGGGCGTGCCCGGCGCGGCGCCGGCCGCGGCGGGATCTTATCACGCAGCGCCGCCGGCGCCAGCGGACGAAAGGTCTGGCCCAGGGCCAGCAGGGCCTGGAATCGTCTGGGCTCTGCCAGCGCGGTGCGCAGCCCCAGACGCAGGGCGCGCTCGCGCGGGGTGCGTCCGACCCGGCGGTCGACCTCGGCGCGGCCGATGTCGAGCAGTTTGTGATACTCGACCCCGGAGGGGCAGGTGGTCTCGCAGTTGCGGCAGGTGAGGCAACGGTCGAGATGCAGCTGGGTCTCGCGGGTCACCTGGTCGTCGCCGGCATCGCTCTCCAGCAGCTCCTTGATCAGATAGATGCGCCCGCGCGGGCCGTCGCGCTCGTCCCCCAGCAGCTGATAGGTGGGACAGGTGGCGTTGCAGAAGCCGCAGTGCACGCAGGTGCGCAGGATGCGATCGGCTTCGCGAATCGCGGGCCGTTCGCGCGCGGCGTCGGTGAAGTGTGTCTGCATGGTGGCTCCTCACCAGTCGGCGTAGAGCCGGCCGGGATTGAAAATGGCGTGCGGATCGAGACGCGTCTTGAGCTGCTGGTGATAGCGCGCCAGCACCTTGGGTAGCGGCGAGAACGGCGAGGCGTCGTCGTTCGGGGCGTCATCGAGGGCGGGGCCGAAGCGTGTGGCGTGGCCGCCGACAGCCATGCTGGTCTCGTGCACGTGTGGTGCGGGCTCGTCGCTGCGCAGCCACTGCTGGGCCCCGGCCCAGTCGCACAGCCAGTCGCCCGCCAGCGCCGGGCGTCGGGCGCGAGCCGGCAGTGAGAGCCGCCACAGTGGCCGTGGGTCCTGGGGCGAGAAGAAGGCCAGACGCTGCTCGCGCAGATCTTCCCAGAAGGTGGCATCGTCGGCGTCGCCGCCCAGACGCTCGCGGGTCGATGCCACCGAGCCTTCGCCCCCTTCGAGACGCACATGCAGTACGCCGTCGGCGAAGGCGGCACCGCTCAGCGGCAGCGGCTCGCGGCCCCATTCGCGCAGGCATTCGAGCGCGCGCGCTTCATCCATCTCCAGACGCAGGCAGGCGCTCGCCGGCGGTAGTGGCAGCACCTTGAACGAGACCTCGGCGAGTACCCCCAGCGTACCCTGGGCGCCGACCATCAGCCGCGACAGGTCGTAGCCGGCGACGTTCTTCATCACCTCACCGCCGAAGCGCAGCAGTTTGCCGTCGTGAGTGATCACTCGGGTGCCGAGCACGAAGTCGCGCACCGCACCGCTCCAGGGGCGTCGTGGCCCGGAGAGACCGCAGGCGACCATGCCACCGACGGTAGCCGTATCACCGAAGTGCGGTGGTTCGAACGGCAGCCGCTGGCCGCTGGCGGCGAGCGCGCTTTCGAGTTCGGAAAGGCGCGTGCCGGCGCGCACCGTGACCACCAGTTCGACCGGATCGTAGTGGACGATGCCGCGATGCTCGCCGAGGTCGAGACGTGTCTCGGCGGCGATCCGGCGGCCGTAGAACGCCTTGGTACCGCCGCCCTGGATCACCAGCGGCGTGCGCTCCCGGTGGGCTTGGCGCACCTGCTCGCAGAGCGCGTCGCTCAGATCCTGGCCGCTGTCCAGGGTGGGCCCGGCCTGGCCCGCGGGGGTGAATTCGGGGCGCTGGTCCTGCGGGTGTGGCATCACGTATCTCCTGACTCGAACGACTAGAAACGGGGCAGCTCGGGGTGGGGCAGCTCGCCGTGATGCACGTGCATGGCGCCGAATTCAGCGCAGCGCGCCAGCGTGGGAATGTTCTTGCCCGGATTGAGCAGGCGATGCTCGTCGAAGGCGAACTTGACCGCGTGGAACTGGGTCAGCTCGTCGGCGGCGAACTGGGTGCACATCTGGTTGAGCTTCTCGCGCCCGACGCCGTGCTCGCCGGTGATGGTGCCGCCGACCTCGACGCAGAGCTCGAGAATCTTGGCGCCGATGGTCTCTGCGGTCTCCAGCTCGCCGGGGCGATTGGCATCGAACAGGATCAGCGGATGCAGGTTGCCGTCGCCGGCGTGGAAGACGTTGGCGACGCGCAGCCCGTAGGTCGTGGAGAGCTCGTTGATACCCTTGAGCACCCGTGGCAGCTCACGCCGGGGGATGGTGCCATCCATGCAGTAGTAGTCCGGCGACATCCGCCCCACGGCAGGGAACGCCGCCTTGCGCCCGGCCCAGAACAGCTGGCGCTCGGCGTCGTCCCGGGCCAGCCGGATCTCGCTGGCGCCGGCGCGTTCGAGCAGTTCGCGCACACGTTCGCAGTCGGCGTGGACATCGGCTTCGACGCCATCGAGCTCGCACAGCAGGATCGCCTCGGCCTCGACCGGATAGCCGGCGTGGACGAAGTCCTCGGCGGCCCGAATCGCCAGGTTGTCCATCATCTCCAGGCCACCGGGGATACAGCCGGCGGCGATGATATCGCCCACCGCCTTGCCGGCTTGCTCGACATCGTCGAAGCAGGCCATCAGCACCTTGGCCACCTGCGGCTTGGGCAGCAGCTTGACGGTGACCTCGGTGATCACCCCGAGCATCCCCTCCGAGCCGGTGAACAGCGCCAGCAGATCGAAACCGGGGGCGTCCAGGGCTTCGCTGCCCAGGGTCATGCGCTCGCCCTCGATGGTGATGATCTCGACGCTGAGCACGTTATGCACGGTGAGCCCGTACTTGAGGCAGTGCACCCCGCCGGCGTTCTCGGCGACATTGCCGCCGATCGAGCAGGCGATCTGCGATGAGGGGTCGGGGGCGTAATAGAGCCCGTGCGGTGCGGCCGCCTCGGAGATGGCCAGGTTGCGCACCCCCGGCTGCACCCGAGCCAGGCGCGCCTCGGGGTCGAGTTCGAGGATGCGGTTGAAGCGCGACATCACCAGCAGCACGCCCTTGGCCAGCGGTAGCGCGCCGCCGGAGAGCCCGGTGCCGGCACCGCGGGTCACCACCGGCACGCGCTGGGCGTGACACACCCGCATCAGTGCTGCCACCTCGTCGAGGGTCGCCGGCAGCGCCACCAGCAGCGGCAGCGTGCGATAGGCGGAGAGCCCGTCGCACTCGAACGGGCGCAGATCCTCTTCGCGTGCCAGCAGGGTCAGCGCCGGGGCCTCGGCGTGAATCGCCGCCATCAGCGAGGGCTTGTCGACGCTCGCGATCTCGCCGTCGAGTCGTTCATCGTAGAGCAGGGTCACGGTCTACTCCCTGGGTCGCAGTCGTGGGGTGCTTGTCTTGGAGCGGCGTCTCTGCGGACGCTCGCACGTGGCGCCTCTGCCAAGAGATGCCGGTGCCGCGCAACGTTGTGGAAAGTATTTCCATACTCATCTCTGGCATTGTGAGAAAGCGACAGGGGGCTCACCATTAGCCAAAAGACGTAGATGTTGTTAATTGGTCAGACCATGGCGATGCCGGGACATCGCCATGGTCCGGGGCGGGTGGTGGTCAGCCACCCATCAGCGGGTCGCCGATATGGAACACGTAGAAGGCGAGCAGGCCGACGATGCCCGCGAACAGGCAGTAGTAGAGCGTCGGCAGGATCGTCTTGCGCAGCGTGGTGCCTTCGCGTCCGAGCAGACCCACGGTGGCCGAGGCCGCAACCACGTTGTGAATGGCGATCATGTTGCCGGCCGCCGCGCCCACCGCCTGCAGCGCCACCATCATCGCAGTGGAGACGCCGAGCGCCTCGGCCACGTTGAACTGGAACGCCGAGAGCATCAGGTTGGAGACGGTGTTGGAGCCGGCGATGAAGGCACCCAGTGCGCCCACCGCGGGGGCGAACAGCGGGTAGACATGGCCCATGCCGTCGGCCACCAGCTGCGCCATCGCCACCGGCATCGAGACCAGGTCGGACTCGTTGACACCGGAGTTGATCAGGATGCGCACCATGGGGATGGTGAACAGCAGCACGAAGCCGGCGCCGAAGAGGGTCTTCGAGGACTCGGCGAACGCCGCCTTGACCTGGCTGGCGCGCATCTGGTGGAGGAAGATGGTGCAGATCACCGCGATCAGGATGATGCCGCCGGGCAGATAGAGCCACTGCACGCTGCCGGAGATACCCTGTTCGCCGAGGATGTTGCTCCAGCCGGTGCTGACCGAGGAGAGCGCTGACTTGACCGCCGGCACGGTACGCGAGACCACCAGCAGCACGGCGACGATCACATAGGGCATCCAGCCGCGCAGAGTCGACATCGGGGCGCGCCCGGCGACATCCTCGACCTTGATCTCGATCGTGCCCAGCCACTCGGCAGGCCACTGCGAGCGCGGCGGGAAGTCCCAGGTATCCTTGGGCAGCAGGAAGCCCTTGCGCGCCGCCGGTACCACCACTGCCAGACCGATCAGGCCGCCCAGCAGCGACGGAAACTCCGGCCCCAGGAAGACCCCCACCAGCATGTAGGGCACCACGAAGCAGACCCCGACGAAGAGCGCGAAGGGGGCGATCGAGAGACCCTCGCGCCAGGAGCGATTCTCGCCGAAGAAGCGCACCATCACGGTGACCAGGATCAGCGGCATGAACACGCCGATCAGGCCGTGGGTGAGCGCCACTTCCGAGGTGATCAGACGGAAGAAGGTCTCCCAGCTCGAGCCGTCGGCGGCGAGCTGTTGGCTGATCGCCGCCTGGTTGAGCCCGCCGGAAACGCCGACCACGATCGGCGTACCCACGGCACCGAAGGAGACGGGGGTCGACTGCAGCATCATCCCCACCACCACCGCGCCCAGCGCCGGGAAGCCGAGTGCCACCATCAGCGGGGCGGCCACTGCGGCCGGCGTCCCGAAGCCCGAGGCGCCCTCGATGAAGCAGCCGAACAGCCAGGCGACGATCAGCGCCTGCACGCGGCGATCCGGGCTGATGCCGGAGAAGCCGTTGCGGATCGCCATGATGCCGCCGGAGTGCTTGAGGGTGTTGAGCAGCAGAATGGCGCCGAAGATGATCCACAACAGCGCCACGGTCAGGATCAACCCCTGAAAGGTCGATGCCAGTACCCGGTTGGCGGTCATGTCCCAGGCGAACAGTGCGATCAGCACCGCCACCACGAACACGATCGGCATGGCCGTGCGCGCCGCCATGCGCAGGCCGATCAGCAGTACCCCGGCCAGGATCAGCGGCAGGAAGGCAAGCAGTGACAACACCGTGTGGTCCATAGCGAAAGCCCTTGTGTGATTTTTATGAGAGCGTGGTTGTTCGGAAGCGTGGTTTTCAGGGGCGAGCGGTCTTCGCGATCGTGTTCTTGATCCGCGTGTGAGCACCGGGAACACCTCGTCCTCCGCTGCCTCGCCCGCCCGTCCTCCGTCCCTGCCGCGTGGCAGGGACGGATGCCGGCACGATAGCCAGCCCGCCGGGTGGGCGCCATCCGTGGATAAGTGGTCAGACCAGAGTGGTTCGTGGGGTGTGTTCCCCGCAGGCCTCACGCCGCAAGGCTTGCATGGGGGTGCCGGGGCGCATCCCGGGGCCGCCGGGGTATCGAGGATGCGACTAATGGACGGCGCGGATGTCCATGGCCGCCGGCCTGCAGAGACCTAAAAAGGCGCCGGGGAATCCCCCCGGCGCCTCTGTCCTTGCGCATCATGCCGATGGCGTGTCCAACGAGTCGTACGTCTCGGGCGCTGCCGGTGGTCTCTCAGCCGGTGGCGAGCAGGCCGGTATCGGCCTCGATCTGCTCGGTCGACATCAGCGTCACGTTCACCGGAATCGACTTGGCCGCCAGGGTGTTGCTGCCGGTGTCGCGGTTGGCCACCGGGATCAGGTCGTTGACCTCGGGGTAGTAGGCGCCCAGACAGTTCTCGGGCAGGTCGTAGGCGATGATCTTGAAGCCGGAGACGGTGCGCTCGATGCCGTCGTCGCTGAGCGCGCTCAGGGTCACCTTGTTGCCCGCCTCGAAGCCGTGCTTCTCGATATCGCGGGGGTTCATCATCAGCACCATGCGGGTGCCGTAGATGTCGCGATAGCGGTCGTCATAGGAGTAGATGGTGGTGTTGTACTGATCGTGGCCGCGAATCGAGAGCAACTGGAAGTGGGCATCGCCGGGTTCGGACTCGTCCTCGGTCAGGTGATCCTGCGGGAACAGGAAGTGCGCCTTGCCGGAGTCGGTGTTCCACACCCGGTCGCGGGCGGCGATATCGAGATGGAACACGCCGTCGGCGGCGAGCCGCTGGTTGAAGTCGTAGAAGGTCTCCGGCTGGCTCGCCTCGATCTTGTCACGGATGCGCGCGTAGTCCTCGGCCAGCCACGCCCAGTCGACCTTGGGGTTGGGCGCCAGGGTCGCCCGCGCCAGTCCGGCGACGATCGCGATCTCCGAGCGCAGGTGCTGGGAGGCCGGCTCCAGCGCGCCCTTGGAGCCCTGCACGTTACACATGCCATCCTCGATGGTGATGGTCTGCTCGACCCCGGCCTGGACGTCCTTCTCGGTACGCGCCAGTGCCGGCAGCAGGTAGGCGGCCTGGCCGTGGATCAGATGGCTGCGGTTGAGCTTGGTCGCGATCTGCACGGTGAGCGGGATCTTCTCGACATGGGCGCAGACCCGGGCCTGATCGGCGATGGCGCGGAAGAAGTTGCCGCCCATGCCGAGGAAGGCGTCGACCTCATCGCGCAGGATCGCCTCGCAGCAGAGCGCCACGTCATGGCCATGTTCGCGCCGGCACTCGATGCCGAAGAGCTCGTCCAGCTTCGAGAGGAAGGTTTTGCCGGACTTGTGGAAGATGCCCACGGTGCGGTCGCCCTGGACGTTGGAGTGGCCGCGCACCGGGCAGGCGCCGGCGCCGCGCCGGCCGATATGGCCGCCCATCAGCAGCAGGTTGAGGATCTGGTGGATATTGTCGCCGCCGCGCATGTGCTGAGTGATGCCCATGCCCCAGCAGCAGATCACCCGCTCGGCCCGAATCCACGCCTCCGCCGCCTCGCTGATGGCGGCGCGGGTCAGCCCGCTGTGACGCTCGATGCGTTCCCAGGGCAACTGGCGGCAGTGCTCGGCGAAGGCCTCGAAGCCGTCGGTGTGCATGTGGATGAAGTCATGGTCGATCACCCGCTTTCCGCCGTTGTCGCGGGCGTTGTCGTCGGTGGCGATGAGGTACTTGCAGATGCCCTGGATGGCGGCGATATCACCGCCGATGCGCAGCTGGTGGTACTGGCTGCTGATCGGCACACCGTGGTTGGTCAGCATGTCCTTGGGCGTCTGCGGATTGGCGAACTTGACCAGCGCCCGCTCGCGCAGCGGGTTGAAGGTGATCACCTCGGCGCCGCGCAGGCGCGCCTCGTGCAGCAGGCCCATCATGCGCGGGCTATTGGTACCGGCGTTCTGGCCGAACAGGAAGATGCAGTCGGCGTGCTCGAAATCCTCCAGCACCGTGGTCGCCTTGCCCACGCCGATGCTCTGCGGCAACGCCACCGTGGTGGTCTCGTGGCACATGTTGGAGCAGTCGGGAAAATTGTGGGTGCCAATCATGCGGCCGTAGAGCTGCCACAGAAAGGCGGCCTCGTTGGAGGTGCGCCCGGAGGTGTAGAGCTCGACTCGGGTCGGGTCGTAGGTCTGGATGCGCTCGCCGATCTCGCGATAGGCGGTCTCCCAGTCGATGGGATCGTACTTGTCGGTGGTCGGGTTGTAGCGCATCGGGTGCGTCAGCCGACCCTGCTTCTCCAGCGCGTGATCCGACCAGGCGAGCAGTTCGCTCACGCTGTGCTGGGCGAAGAACTCCGGAGTGGTGCGGGCCGCGGTCGCTTCCCACGCCACCGCCTTGGCGCCGTTCTCGCAGAACTCCAGCGGGCCGGGCTTCTTGGGATTGGGCCAGGCGCAGCTGGGGCACTCGAAGCCGCCATCCGGCTGGTTGATCTTGAGCATCAGCGAGTTGCCCTTGAACGGCACCTTCTCGCGCAGAAAATGGGTCTCCGTGGCCTGCACCGATTGCCAGCCGCCGCCCGGGGCATCGTGCTCGCCCTGCTTGCCGTGCAGTTCATCATCCTTGAGTTGATGTGACATGACCGTGGTCTCCTTGATCGACCTGCGAACTGCCGCCACAGCGTTGCCAAGTCAATCGCGAACCCATGCCGTGGCGGCTACCCGTTACAGTATGGCAACGCTTTCGCGTTTGCCCAGTTCGGTCTTGGCCCCGAGCCGCCTTGGTCCATGACGCTATTGCACCAGGGCGGGCCTAGTTTCCGTTTGACGCCCATCGGCCCCTTGGACATGCTGAGTCACGTCGATTGACCTCTTGTCACATTGAGTTCCCGTCACGAGGAGATGCCTGTCATGGCGCTTAAGATGTTCGATCTTCGCGGTCGCGATGAGCGGCTGCGGTTCTCGCCCTACTGCTGGCGCGTCAAGTTCGCCCTGGCCCACAAAGGGTTGGCGTGTGACTTCGTGCCCTGGAAGTTCACCGACAAGGAGGCGCTCGCCTTCTCCGGCCAAGGGCGCGTGCCGGTGCTGGTCGATGGCGAGGAGACCGTCGTCGACAGCTACGAGATCCTGCGCTATCTGGATCGCGCCTATCCCGAGCGGCCGCTGCTGGGCGAGGGCGCCGCGGCGGAGCGCGCGCGTTTCTTCAAGTTCTACAGCGAGCGCTCGCTGGCCCCCGGGATCGTGCGCACCATCCTGATGGATGTCTTCAACACCATTCACCCGGACGACCGCGACTACTTCCGCACCTCGCGCGAGAAGGCCTTCGGCCGCACCCTGGAAGAGATGCACTCGCCGAGCCAGGGCCTGACCATGCTCGACCGCGCCCTGGAGCCGATGCGCGGGCGCCTCGACGAGAGCGAGTTCCTCGACGGTGAAGCGCCGGGGGCCGCCGACTATCTGGTGGTGGGCATGTTCATGTGGGCGCGGGTCTGCTCGGGGGCCGATCTGATCTCCAATGCCGACCCGGTCTATGCCTGGTATCAGCGCATGCTCGATCTCTACGACGGGTTGGGCCGCAACGCCACCCGTCTCGTCGATGTCGAAGGGGCGTACCAGAACGTGTGAGTTCGATAGCGGCGGCGCGATCTCGCGTCGCCAGCGGCGACAGGAGCAGGCCATGATCGATCTGTACTACTGGACCACCCCCAATGGGCACAAGATCACCCTGTGTCTCGAGGAGGCCGGGCTCGACTACCGCATTCGGCCGATCGATATCGCCAAGGGTGAGCAGTTCAGCGCCGAGTTTCTGGAGATCTCGCCCAACAACCGCATCCCGGCGATCGTCGACCGCGCGCCGATCGACGGCGGCCAGCCGTTGGCGCTGTTCGAGTCCGGCGCGATCCTCGAGTATCTCGCCGACAAGAGCGGCAAGTTCCTGCCCAAGAGCGGGCGCCAGCGCTACCGCGTGCTGCAGTGGTTGCACTGGCAGGTGGGCGGGCTGGGGCCGATGGCGGGGCAGAACCATCACTTTCGCCACTACGCGCCGCGCAAGATCGAGTATGCGATCGAGCGTTACACCAAGGAGACCGCGCGGCTCTATGGCGTGCTCGACCGCCAGCTGGAGGACAACGACTTCGTCGCCGGTGACGACTACTCGATCGCCGACATGGCGATCTGGCCATGGATTCGCTCCTATGAGAAGCAGGGCCAGGAGCTGGACGACTTCCCCGCGCTGCAGCGCTGGTTCGAGCAGATCCAGCGGCGCGACGCGGTGAATCGGGCCTATGCCCGGGCGGTGGAGGTCAATCCGGACAACGATGTGGCGATGACCGACGAGGCGCGCGGGTACTTGTTCGGGCGCTGAGAGAGTGCTTACAAAATGCCTGCGCTCGGCAATACGGCGTTAAAATCGGTTCATCACGCATG